>DAQW01000081.1:0-165 GCA_002503045.1 Euryarchaeota archaeon UBA39
TCAAGACCAGCACACCAACCGGCACGTCCGTATGGCCAACTTCCGTATTGGTTAGCAACAGTTCCATCACCAGTGGTTTTCCTACAACCTTGTTGGTCACTATTAACACTGGAATTTCCCGCCATCGGATGGTCCTCAGTAACATCATATCCATTCATTGAATAT
>DAQW01000081.1:470-19155 GCA_002503045.1 Euryarchaeota archaeon UBA39
ACATCATATCCATTCATTGAATATCTGTGCTCATGATTACAGAATTCTGCACAATTATTCGGGTCCTGACCAAAACCATGACCCGTTATTGCTGCGACTATACTTACAGAATGCCATGAATTGCTGTCAACATCATGTCGTCTATCGAATGTAGATTCATTGTTGTAGTTTGAATTGAATTTATCTCCATCAATGTTGAATGCTAATTCGCCTCTGACAGGGCGTGAATCATCCTCATCCCATGATGAGAACATTAGTGTAATAACTAGATTTCCACCTTCGGCTCCTGAATACTTGAATCGACGATCTCCACCGTCAAGGAACATGAATAGGTATGGTGAGATATCAGTTGTCCATTGACCTTCTCGACCATATGTTGTGATGTACCTGACTACTTCGATCCCACACGAGTTTGAAGTTGTGTTATCACATAGACTCATTCTCTGTAGACGGTCCCATTCATGACATCCACTATATCTATCAGTAGAACCATCACCATCATCATCAATACCATATCGATCACGTCTATCAGTACAACGATGCTCATGATGCACTTCGAGAGTATCGAATAGTTCCATAGTGATAGCGTCGGGCAATGAGGCATTCATGAATGACGAATATCCAGAGCCCCAACCACCTTGATGTCGTTCCCCAGTCCAAACTTGAACAGTTGTTATTCCAGGATCTAAGGGTCGAAGTTGAGTAATAAATTCAGAATTCCACATTTGTGGCTCATTACCAATATAATGAAATCTGTAACAACAGCTGTTACCCTGGCTCCAATCAAGTAAATTACCTATTTGCCTCCAACGTTGGAATCTATCTATTCCATAGTAAAATGTACTCCATTCATTGATAATATCGCCTAAACTACCTGATGAAGAAGTTGCTCTTTGATCCATGTATAGTATTCTATCATTCCATGAATTCTGAACATCCTGATTTTGATTAGATAACCAATTCTGAACTCTATTTTCCATTGAACTGATATCTGAAGAATAATCGCTATCGAATGAACCAAATACGATAATTACGTTATCGGGTGAATTAGCTAATAATTGCCCTACATCTTGATTCCATAAACTAGACATGTATGAACTAGATTTGTAATTAAAGATAAACAAATGTGTATTATCACCTGTCCAAGAAGATGAAAAACTGTACGTACCTGTAGTCGTTGAAATAGAAAAGTCTCCTACAGTGCCAAACGCATTAGCCTGATAAGGACCAGTATTCCAACCAATTGAGTTTTGAATAATCGCACACCCATTGGTATCAATGGTCCATCGATTTGGACTATTTGGACAGTTATCGACATTGGAATATACACCATCAGAATCAATATCAGCGCAACCGATATTATTGATTTGATTAATATATTCGTATGGAGTATCTCTACAAATATCTTGTGAATCGACTATCCCGTCAGAATCAGAATCTCTCTGGTCATCATCACACCCATTAAGATCAACAGTTTGTGATCCTAAGGTAGTAAAATCACATTGATCGATTACATCTGGAATTGTATCATTATCATCATCAGAATCTTCATCTATATCCCTACATCCATCAGAATCATAATCAGTAATATTTGATGGAATCCATGAAATTGAACCCTTTGGACATAAATCAATTAAGTCATCATATCCATCATTATCATCGTCATAATCTTCTGTAGAATCTTTGCATCCATCACTGTCATGATCTGTAATTCCTGTAGATGTAAATGAATCTGATAAACACAAATCATTCTCATCTAATACATTGTCATTATCATCATCCATATCTTCAGAAGAATCACGACATCCATCTTGATCAAAATCTTCAGCGGAGTTCGACGAATTCCAATTTATTTCACCTCGAATACATCGATCATTCGCATCCTTAGTTCCATCATTATCATCATCGTCATCAACAGTGTAGTCGTAGCATCCATCTGCATCATGATCAGTATTAGGTGAACTAGTGTATCCTGATGTACTATCACATTGGTCATTAGAATCAAGAATACCATCTCCATCGGA
The DNA here is from genome assembly GCA_002503045.1 of Euryarchaeota archaeon UBA39. GTDB lineage: Archaea > Thermoplasmatota > Poseidoniia > Poseidoniales > Thalassarchaeaceae > MGIIb-N2. The sequence goes on from DAQW01000081.1 coordinate 2,495, forward strand.
ATCGGCTAGTGCAGGGTCATTAACAAAAATTGGAATTAATCCGGTTGAAATTTGTCCGTTCCCACAATCAATATTGATAGTAAAATCAATATTTGTAACAGCATAAACGACAATTGTATACATTTTTTTATCTTCAATTATTAATTCATTGTAATTAATTAATTCATCTGAAATGCTAGAATTATCTAAAGCAAAATCTGTGAAACATTCGTTTGATAGTACATTAGGATGAATTAATTCAATAGTAAATTGAGGTGTCCAACCTGGAGAATCTAATTGAAAATAATATGGTAGAGTTAAAATCGGTTCAATAACGGGTCTTTCACTAGTAGTAAAGGTCCAATCTGCTGATTTTTGAATACTTTCTTCAACACCTACAATAACTGTAATTCTATGATCACCGATATTTGTTGAATTTAATATTTCTAAATCGGGTAAATCTCCAACAGTATTTCCTTCAGAGATTAAATTATCATCAAGGTATATCGAATATGGGTGAGATCCTCCTTTTGCGGAATACCATTGAATCGTAACAGTGATTTGATCATCTACTGTAGGATTGGAGGGTGTAATGGAAACTACTGGTACTGGTGGTAAAAATAATTCTTCTTCTACTTCAATTTCATCTTCATTATCGCTACCCATACAGCCAGGTAGTAACATCAACATAACGAGAATCAATGCGGTAATTCCCTTGCCCATGTTAACCGATGAATGGTAAGATGAATGAAGGTGTCTATCCTAATTACCAGTAAGTAGTGTCCATGCGGCTTTCATAGACATTTTACGAAATTCAGGAATTTCCTTCATCATTTTGATTCCCAAAGGTACGGGTTTCTCTATATCACCAATCTCGTTAATCATTTCAATAACTTCTGGACGAGCAAATACTCTGAATATTTCGTCTAATTCATCATCATCAACTTCTGTTAGGAATAGATCACGTAATTGTCTAGCTCTTCTATGGTGTTTACGAATACCATCAATATTTTTGGCTACTTTTGTTAATGTTCTTTCAGAAAAATCATTCTTTTCAAAACATTTAATCAAATCAGGTAACATTAGATCCACTTGTTCAAATCCTGGACCTATACCACCACCTGTCGTAGGTTTACATATTGCAGCAGCATCACCAAACAATAGAATACGTTCTCTGGCAATTTTCTTCAATACACCAGCAGGTACTGGCCCACAATAACGTGCAACTTCTGTAATATTATCAAATCTGAATGAAAATTTCGAATTATTGATGAGATAATCATACAACATTTCACATGATCGAATATCGACATCTTTGGTCCTAACCCACATTCCAATTCGGTGTGTATCTCCATTTGGTATTACCCAAGAGAATAAACCTGGAGCAATATCATGACCTGTATACATGTCTAAAATCCCTTCTAGACCGGGATAACCTACCACTTCAGTTTGGAATCCAATCATAGTTTCAGGAGGCCGACCCAATTTGGCATGCCTTCTAACCCAAGAATGAGCTCCATCAGCTCCACACAACAGTTTAGCTTTGATTTGCACAGTTGATCCGTTTCTGTCTAATGTACAATCGATATGATTAGTAGAATTCTTAGCATCAATAATTGTGGTGTTCAACCACAATTCTGTCCCTTCAGCGAGACCTTGTCGAACTACAGCTTCATCAAACATTTTTCTACAAACTACATGTTCACGGATTCTATTCGGGTTGCCAATCTGAATTTTTATCCCACTTGGAGAATGCATTCGTGCACCCCATACATCTGTTAGAGTAGTGTGTTCAAGGCCAACTTTTACCATAGCAGATGGAGTCACAAGTCCTGCACATTGAAACGGTCTCCCAATCTCATTATGTTCCTCAATTTGTAAAACTGATAATTTAGATTTAGACAATTCCCTGCAGAGATATCCTCCAACAGGGCCGGCACCGACGACTAATACGTCATAATGGTGCACATCCATGACCATTTGTTATACCTATATGGCATGAACCTTACTTGTAAACTAGTACAGAATCACTTCTTTGCGAATTTATATCTTATGGCTTCGTCTTTACGCAAGTACAAAATGGATGTAAACGGCTTTCCGGATTTCTTAGATATGAAATCGTCGAAAGCCCCTACTTCTCGCTTTTCGACTAACGTTTTTGCTTCTTCACGTGTAATATCTCTATTTGACATTGAACGTAGAATATGAATCTTACAACCCGAAGAAGAATCTTCTGCGGTATAATGGGTTTCTGTTTCGATAATGTTTGCATTATGAATCGGACAAACTGCTACTATACCAGATGCAACCTCAAATTTCTTAGCATCTGCAGGAGCAGCACGTGGAGGGAATTCAAATGCAACTCTATTTTTCTGTAATACTAGATATGCACTAAATGGGCGATCTTTTTTTGATATAAAATCATCAAATAATTCTGATTTTCCTTTAGTTAGAATTGTCATGGCTTCATCAGGAGTTATTGATCTATTACCCATAATATTCTTCAATCCTCTAAAGTTACATTCATCATCATCACAAGAATAATTGAATTCTGTAATTCTAATTGTTCCAGAATCACATGCAGGACAGGAACATAATTCTGCATCAGTTGATGAAGAAGTAGTTTCTCCTGCACCTTTAGCTGTTACTTTACCATCGTTACTCAATTCAACTGTTACATTGTAACTATCACCATTCTGCCTAAAGAATCCATGTAAATCAGTCAAAGTGCGTTCATTTAACAACCTTGTAGCAGTAGTTCGATCGAATGAACGACCAGAAGTATTCTTCCAGAAAACAAAGGAACATCCTGAATCTTTAGATTCATTTTTAGCGCATTTATACGACCATGTATTCTCAAATACATCTGAATCACATGAAGGACATTTACCAATAGGTGATTGATCACTGTACAAATCATTTCTATCATATGAACGGATTCTTTCAACCATATCATCAGTCTGTGAAATTATATTGTCAATATATGATTGAACAGGTAGTTCACCATTTTCAACAGATTGTAATGATGATTCCATTTGACCAGTCAGTTCGGGAGATGTAATCCAGTCAACGGGAATTCTACGTAACACTTCTATGATTCGAATACCTTGAGAAGAAACACTAATCGAACCGTTACGCGATCGAATAAGATATTTGCGAACATCAATCAAATTCTCGATAATTGATGCTCTTGTGGCAGGAGTGCCCAAACCTTTGTCTTTCATTAAATCTGCAATTTCATCATCCTCAATATATTTTCCAGCGGTTTCCATAAGTTGTAATAAACTAGCATCCTTTAATCGGTTAATAGGTTTTGATTGTTCTTCAGTGAATTCATGAGATTCAATCAATCCATCGCAAGGATTAGATGGAATTGACCCCCAATTTTCAGGAACATTGTCATTCTTGGAAATTACATGACGCCATCCAGGTACTTCTAGAGTCTGTACTTCCTTAACAAAAGTTTGATTATTTATTTCTGCAATTCGTTTCGTTACTTTCCATTCTGAAGAATCATGCCATGATGCTAGGAAATTTCTTACAATTAAATCATACAATTTTTTATGATCGCCTGATAAACTAGAAGTAGGAACATTATCTGTAGGTATAATAGCAAAATGGTCTCCTACTTTTGTATTGTCAAAATTCCGTTTTGTATTCTTTAAGCCATCATTAGAAATACGGTTCGTATGCTCAGTATAATCTGATTGTTTTGATAAATTGTCAATAATTTTCAAAACTTGATCATTCATATCATCTGTAAGAAACCTTGAGGCAGTACGAGGATAAGTAATTAGTTTGAATTTATCATACAAATCTTGTGCAACCCCTAATGTGCGATTAGCGGACCAATTCCAAATTGAATTTGCACGTTTTTGTAAATTAGTCAAATCATAATTGAGTGGTGGTTTTTCTTTCTTAATTCTATGAATTTCTGAAACTGCAACAGATTCTCCAGTATTAATCGACTTTTCAATCAATTTCTTTTCAGATTCATCCATAATTCGATAAGATTTTTTTTCTGGTATCTCTGGATCATCCTTGTGTCCTTTACGTTCCCACCTAGCAGACCATATAGCATCGCCTGCTTTGAATGTCGCAAATAATTGCCAGTATGGAACTGGTATATGTGATAGTATTTTCAATTCATGATCTACAACGAGGGCTAATGTTGGTGTTTGAACTCTACCTAACGAATTACTAGTTTTATCTCTCTTGTTTTTTGGAAGTCTTAGATTAGCTACTCTAGATCCATTCATACCAATAATCCAATCAGCATAACTCCTAGCAAATGCAGCATCACTAAGTAATTCATATTCTTTACCTGATTTACGATTGTTAAATGCATCCAACATAGCTTGACTTGTCATAGATTGCATCCACATTCTGGAAATCGGTTTATCTATTTCTGAATACTTCAGTATGGATCGGAATATTAGTTCACCTTCACGTGCAGCATCACAGGCATTTACAATTTCATTTACTGATTTATCTTTGATAATCTTCAGAATTGCATTTAGTTGTTTTTTTGTTCGATGTTTTGGTTTGTAATCAAATGATTCTGGTACGAATGGTAAAGTATCTAGAGATTTCCTCCAATCCTTCAATTCTGAGTTATATTCTTCTGGATATTTTAGTTCTAATAGATGGCCTACTGCCCATGTAATGATAATCTCATCACTATACCAATGAGTATCCTTTTTCTGAGTTATCTCCAGAACATTTGCCAAATCATCAGCAACACTAGGTTTTTCGGCAATGATGACAATTGACATGAATTGAACGGCCAAGACGACGATACTTGAACCCTCGTTTGAAAAATTTATTAGATTACAGACATTGAAATGTATACATTTCATTAGGAAAATTATGAATTAATGAGGAATTCTCTATGTGATTTTTCATCCCATTCTTCTTCTGCACCAGGTCCACCACATCCAATACATCCCGGATAACCTGCCATAATCAATTCCCTAATTATTCGATCAATAATATTCCATGTATCATTAATATCATCAGTTGGTATGTAAACTGAAGAAATAGTGCTTGGCTGTTGGCCACCTATTTGACCAATAAGAACGTCATTGTAGTATAAAGAAATCTTGTCATCAACATCAATTATGTGACTAATTTCTGAGTACTGCGAAGGTGCTTTATCATTGAAAAAAATATGTAACGATAGAATTTGATTACTGAGTAAATCTGGTGATTTAATTAATATTCGATCATGTTTCAAAAATCGACGAGCCCATTCACGCATTGCCATTTCAATTTGAGTGAACGGCTCCATGGACCCCCCATGTAGCGCAACACTTGAAGGATGTCGTCATACCGTAGAGTGTAATGGGAGTATTATGGAGGATATTGGCTCCGCGGATAATGTCAATTATTCCATTAAGTTCTGAATTTATTCATTCAATAGCAATGACCCGATTACGTGTTAGATGTGCATATATTCCAGGATACTCAAAAATTTTGAAAATGTTGTTTGGTTCTCCTTCTATTAAATCATCTTTATTTGGAATTGAATTTGACAATCCTATCGGATTAGCTGCAGGAATGGATAAAAAAGGTGAGAATATACCTAATTGGGAACACTTAGGTTTTGGATGGATTGAAATTGGCGGGATTACATTCCATGGACAAGAAGGTAATCCAAAGCCGAGAATGTTTCGAAGTAACAAGCATAAGGCATTGATTAATCGTATGGGATTTAACAATCCTGGATCTTTGCAGATTTCGGAAAATCTGTCAAAGCAAAAATCAAAAAAATGGGCTAATATTCCAGTCGGTATCAATTTAGGTAAAAGTAAAATCACACCTAATGATCAAGCACACAAAGATTATTCCGGTACACTTGAACGATTATGGGAATTTGCTGATTTGTTTGTAATAAATGTATCAAGTCCTAATACTCCTAACCTACGCGAATTACAAGAAGATTCAGAATTAGATCGTATTCTTAATGCTTGTAATGAGTGTAATAATAAAATTGCAAAAGATTGTAATCTCATTCCAAAACCAATTCTGGTTAAAGTGTCACCTGATTTAACAGATCAACAAATTATTGCTGTAGCTGAAACTGCAATATCTAATAATTGCGCAGGTATTGTAGCTACAAATACTACTATAACACGACCCTCTGATGATAAAATTATGAATCAAAAAGGAGGATTATCTGGTAAACCATTACGTGAGCGTTCAACTGAAATTATTCATTTGCTTTATTCACATACGAACGGTAAGTTACCAATAATTGGAGTCGGTGGTATTTCAAATGCAGATGATGCATGGGAAAAAATTACTGCGGGAGCGAGTTTACTGCAATTGTATAGTTCACTAATTTTTGAAGGTCCTGGTGTAAACAAATCAATTAACAAAGGTCTAATTCGTAAAATGAAAGAACATGGTTACAATAATCTCAATCAAGTAATAGGACATTCGCATAGAAAATCTAATTCTTGATAAATCTCAAGAACATAGTGTATTTCCGACAAATATGGCCCTAACCCGACTAGGCAGGCTGCTAGTAGTCGGAATCGTTCTAACATCATTCATGATTATGATGTCTATTTCTATACGGCCTATGCCTCAATACAGTATCGATCAAATTATGGATGATAGTGACTCACATTTAGGTGAACGTATTCATATTCGTGGAACAATTATGAATGGTACTATGGATGCAGATTCTTCGATCGTAACTCTTGTCGGAATAGATGATAAGATTGATATCGACATTTCTGGACTAGCAATACCAATAGGGTTTGAAGAAGGAAAAATGGTATCAGTTAAAGGAATTTTAAAAATAATTGATAACGAATTTATTATTCGTGCTGATGAAATTCAGACAGGCTGTCCAAGTAAGTATGACCCATCAAATACAGAATAATTTCTTCCGTCGGATTGATATGTAGTCATTCCAACCATTAGATGGGCTAGGAGGGAAGATGACGTGTCCTGTTTTCCACAAATCGTCAATAATGGTGGTCCGAAGTCTGAGGGCGGCTCAAACGAACCGTCAGTAATGTTTGGGGGGACGGCGATGTTTCGACCCCGAGAGATCCAGGTTGGCCAGATCTACATCCGGAGGGATGTAGCAATGGCATTCACCCGGGAACCAGGTCAGGCGCGGAAGCGAACAGCCCGACTGGGAGCTATGGATGCCTCGGGATTACGGGACGGAGAAACCCTGAGTAATTACTGAAGGCTACGCGTGTCCACCGATGACGTGCCCACTAAAGATCAAAAACAACAGAAGAAAACCATCCTGGACCTATCATTTCAGGTAATCCATCTATACTTTCGATAGTTTCATTCTCTGATAGTTCTCTAAATTCTAGTGAATGTCTAGTGACTGCTTTAATCTCAACATCACGGTAAACACTCATTGAATCAATATATGAAAAAACAATGTGTACGCTGTGTTCATTTATCATTGATTTAGAACTAATAATCCATCTATTACCAACTTCAGAATTATAGAGTACTTCTTCTAGAATTCTAACAATTAATCTATCCATTGTTCTATCTAATGGATGTGTCCATTCAATTTCACCAATAATATGATCATCAACATTAAGGTTAATTTCTTCAGATAGTACAATATTTTGCATACCATGTACTAATTCGTCGATTAGCATTGACGGATTCGAAGAGAAAGCACGAATACCAACATCTGCGGTAGTTGGCCAAAGCCACCAACTCATATGTTCACCTATTACTGATTTGGAATTGCCACTTAACTTCATCAAGCCAGTTTGCCAATACGTCCTTAGATACAAATTCCCTACTAGTTTCTGCCCCAAGAATTACCTCACATGCTGCGTGTGCCAAGCAAGCAGCATCTGTTAATGAGGCGCCGCATACTAAAGCATGCGCCAAGGCAGTAGCAGCTGCATCATGTAATCCAAGTTGTTGAATTGGATTGATTACTCTACATTGATGATGTTCATAATCACCATTATCAAGATATAACTGAGTTCCATGAACACCTCCAATGACCAACATTGCTTTCCAACCATATGTATGGAAGAGATGTTTTCTCGTTTCTTCTAAACTTGTTAACAGTTGACGTTTCATTATCAACTCTATTCCCCTCATCTCGAATAAAGCAATATCAGCATTATTTGCCTTACGTAAACTGCTTAACTTAGGATCAATAATTGTATGAATATTAGAGGAATTTGCAGCTTCAATTAATGATGATGCAACCTCATCCGATACAACACCATTGTCATAATCAGAAATAATTAATGCTCCTGCTCCTTGTAAATCACTAATTGCAGATTGTAGAATAGTTGATGAATCGTCATCATTCAGTGGTATTTTACCACCCTCATCAGTTTGCAATAACATTTGTTTTCTATCTAGTAGACCACCTCTACTGGCAAAATATCTGGTCTTTACCAAAGTAGTGTGATCAATAATTTCTAGAATTCTGTCAGTATTTATCCCAGATTGATCTAATATATTCAGTATACATTTACCGGGTTCATCATTTCCAACAGCACTATGGAATCTAGTATTTGTACCAAATCCATTCAATGATTGTACAATATGTGCAGACGCTCCTGGAGACTGATTTGTTCTGATTACTCGTAAGGCTGGAGCAGGTGCAGTAGTTGCAAGAGTATCTGTTTCTCCAGTGACAAATCTATCGAGCATGACATCACCGACTAGTGTGATATGTGTGTCGGGTGTTATATCTAGAAGAGATCGTATTCTAGCGAGCCTATTGAGATGTTCAATCTCAATTTCATCCATGCCCCTCATGTTACCACTGACCATCGCTATGGGTGGGGCTAATTCAACTTGGCCCGCGTTAGAGTGCTTAACCTCTCATGTTGAGCCAAATCTATTCCCAATGCTGAACGAAGATCGTCAATAAATGAATTATTAATGTCAACTACCCAATTTATTGCTTCCATCGCTCCAAAATAAGCTCTTTCTTCCAATGAAAGACATTCTGAAATTGTTCGTTCTACTAAAGTTGAATATGCTTCATTGTCAATACCCGATTCTACTGCTAACCGCCGTAATATTTTTTCCTCATTTTTATCAATAAAACCGTCTGCTAATGCAGTCATTAGTGCTGTACGAATTAAACGCGCTTCAAATCCATTCGAATCATCATTTGAAATTCGTTGCTTAATCCGTTCTAATGTGGCTCGATCTACATGCAATTCTTGAGCAGCAGTATCCAACAGTCGTTCTTCGGCAGAAGTCAAAATACCATCTTCATATGCAACTTTAACTAATTCAGCTAATCTTCCTATAGATGGTGATTCATACAAATTCGACGTGGGATGAAGATATTGTAGAACATCCGATGAATGAGTTGTAATAGTCGATAATGAAACTAAACCATCATCTGTTTCAACATTCCAATGGATAATTGATTCTAGTAAATTAGAAGCGTGGTTTTGACCTTTATTAGTCAATGAATATACTTGTACTCTACGTTTTACATTTGGTACATGTCTCAATTCAATTGAAATCAAACCTGATTCTTCTAAACGTCTCATAGTGCGAGGTAAGTGTCTTCTATGTACACCGACTGCATTGGAAACTCCAGATTGAGAATGCTCAATAGGAGCGTCCCAAGCATCAGAAATCATGTGTCTATCGTGTAAATGAAGCAAAACACGTTCTTGGACAGTTAGTTGACGTCTCGTAGTCCCATCCATGAATTAATTATTTCATGGACCGATATCAAAGATTTGCTTATATGATCATCCGAATATCTGATACCATCATGTTCTATGGATTAGCATGGATGAGGCCGATGGTCATGTTATCATGAATGAGCCACAATGGCAACGTCTTTGGGAAAAATCAGCAATTGGAACTAGAATTACAGGTGGAGGGTTGTCATTTTTCGATGAAGAAGTAATGTTCGTACATATACATCGCCACCAACCTCTACCTTACGAAAATTGGATTATTGATAAAGTTGCAAATAATATTGATTTAGAAGATAAATATTTCATGCTTGAAGCCTTGAGGGTTCCTGGTAATCTAATTCAATTATATCCAAAGAATGATGCTTGTAATGGTACGTGGGCTTTGAGATGGCATAAGGAGAATCATCCAGATAGAAATGAACCTACTGCGGAAATACGATGGCATAGAGCGTTAGATGAAATTGATGTTTCTGAACTATTATTGTGGACGAACCAAGTATCCAATAAAGGTAGAATCCCAGAAGTACTAGTAATCGATGATGAAGGATCTATTGTGTCATATGAATTATCAATCTCTAATCCAATTGGTAAATTAAAATTTGACGAATCAGTTGATTTGTCAGATTCTCGTAACATTGGAATATTGACAAAGTTTGGACGTAGATATAGCCAAATTGAAAAATCAATGATAAATAATGGTCAAAATAATCCACATAATTCGATACTTTATGATTTAATTAGGCGTGGAATTGCTATTCGTTCTGGATTCAAATATGGTACACTATGGAGAGCCTATTCAACTGATGTAGGAGCGGATCACGCACCCTGGTTAATTGATACATTAATTGAAGCCCCATTAAATTGGACCCAAGCCTGCTTAAATGCTAGATTAGCTGCTGGAGTTAACAAACAATATATCATTGGAATATGTAATCGCACATCTAACGATATACAATATCTTGAATTTCGTCGTCCACCATCTGATCGTCGATGGACAAATTTGACTCGGCATTAATTCTGAAATTATTTTGTGTATTAGATTGAATATTTTTGGTACCAAATGAAAAAGATGGCATGATTGTAAAAGACAACAATAAAATTAGTATTGAAACTAGTGTAGATGGGTCAATGTAATCACTAAATGGTCCTGATCGTGAATTTTCTGTATATACTGTAACATCAATTTCAGATCTCTTTCCTTCTTCGGAATATAACACGATTGTACCGTCTGCATACATATTTGGTGTAAGTAATCCATTTGGATTTATAGTGAGATTTAACGATGAATTCGAAGATAAAATCATACTGTTATCAACTATAGCTATACGATCTAAGGCTCCCTCAATACTTACAGTATATATTCGATTACCATTACCAATCATTTCCAATGGTAGAGATAATTCAGTAGTTTGATCGTGAGATATAGTAGTTTCATAAATTGAATTATTAAGCATATGTGGAACAATCGCCCATTTAATTATGACATGACGGAATATACTATCGCCGCAACCAATGCTACCCTGCAATGTACCACTGGATCCTACAATGGATGATTGTACCCAATCCAAAGATATTGGAATATTGTATCCTGATATTTCAGATGAAATGTTGATCAATGGATTCCTATTATCTGAAGAAATTAGAGAAATCCATGGAACACAAGTTGATTCAATATCAAATATTAGATTAATTGATTCATCATCTAATAATTCAATAATTGATCGTTCTGGTAATACATCGCTGGTGTTCTCCGAATGAAACTGTATAGATAATTCCATTGAATTAGGCGATGAACTGACTACAGTTACATTCCAATTGACTAATCGCCCATGTGCATCATAAATTTTGTATCCGTGTGAACCTATTATATCACCTTCAATGAATAGATCAGATTGAGATCCTGAATCAGCGCCGTTAACTAGTGCTGAATTAGAATCCGCTTCCAATATTCTAAGGAATGGTGAACTTGGATCGATATTCACCTCATTACCTGTCAAATCTTTCTGATATACGTCCTTTAAAGAAACTAAAAGTCCGTGTCCAGGTAATTCCTTGTCAAACCCTATATCACCTCGATGTTCAAAATATACTGTTTCAGTAGGTGATATATCAAATGATAATGCTGTACCACCTGCAGACATTGGAGTTAAATTTACATTGGAATTTGAAGGAATTGACATTGCATCAACTGAACGATTAATGCCAATTAATTCCATTGTTACTGTCATTGGTATGCTAGGAATTCTACCATTTCCATTCCAGTTTCCACTAGACATAATATCAAAATCACCAACTCCGTTCCATTCGTCAGCATGTGAATCATCATGAACGTCATATAAATCCAAACCACCCATTTGGTGAATCATCTCGTGGATAATTGTGCCTAATCCGCTTTGAAAAGATGACATTGTATAATGAGAAACTGTTGTATTTCCTATTTGTATAGGTTCAGTAAGATGTTGAAAATGACTCCAAATATCACTAGATCTACCGCTAGTTTCCTGTGGCCTACCAGTATGCAGCATCAATAATCTATCTAATATGCCATCTTTGTCTAAATCAAATTGTGTCAGATCTAAATCAACAGGAATATTTCGAATGACAGATGATGCTAAATCGGATGGACGTGAACCGTCAGATGCAACATCACGATTTCCATTATGATCAGTTCCCCATGCAGATGGGGGTGAAGGTGCAGTGTATATGGTATCTGAAATTACAACTTCTAAATTAGTATTTGAGGCTGTGATTTCATCAAGATAATCATCAGCTCCATTAACGCCCATTAGTATGTTTTCAGCATGTTCTGCATCTTTACCATCTGCAGTAGGTAATCCTTGGAATTCAATAATAATGACTAGCCATCTTTCGTTATCCTGAATTCCTAATAATTTTCTTTGATCAGAATTGCTGTCTGTATTTTCTGTATTTCGTAAGACATCTTCAATCAAATCAGGTTCAACGAAGGTAGTCAATGATGTAATGAGTAACAAGGCAGCGACACACACACGAAGTGCCCTGATCATGAATAATAATTTTTTAAATTGGATATCAACCCATGTGATGAATGTTCAGAATTCTTCAATTTGTGGCAATGAAATGTAACCTCTGGGAATATATCTCCCCCATCCTGGATCATTTACAATAATTGAATTATCAATATCTGGATTAATGAAACATTCTCGATCTAATTGTATTTCACGCCTTAATTTTGATAATTCCAAATCATCAGGGTGATAACCTCGTTGATTTAACCAGGATAAACCAACTAAATCGATTGATTTTGAATCTAGATATTCAAGGATGTTTTTTGGCATTGGTGTCCCACTACATCCCGTAACCACTAATTTTGAATATTGATTTGAATTCAACATCTGTATGAGAAATTCATTGTTTTGTGGATTAAGACATACAGATTTAGTTCGTATTACTGCAGCATTATTCGGTACATTTGGCAATGATGGGCAAGAATCTTCACAACTGCAATCTAATACTACTACTCTATTTATTGATCCATCTTCATTTATAGTGGAAAATCCATTTTGAATCAAAGCAACATTTTTTGTTGGTAATAAATGATTAATTACATGAGTTAGCAATGTTATTGAAATCACTAATGGTAACCATATCGGTGATAACGGACCTGACAATACTAGATATAAAACAAAAAATGTAATCATATGTATTCTCCACTTGATTGGATTGGATTCAATATTATCATCATCAAATAAGATACCTGATACTGACTGTGATGTTAATGAAATAATAGTAATTACAATTGACCAACTAATACCAAGAACAATTGAATAAATAATACTAATATCATAACTTTTGGATATATTTGCAATTTCAGTATTATTGGAAAAACCAACCAATATTGTTGGAGAAAATATATACCAACTTAATGGGACAATTATGCATACAATAAATGTTGAAAAAATAATTAATGATCTAATGAATTTACGTTCCAATGGTAATAATCCAGGTTTTACAAATCGATTAAGAAGATATGCAGCGTAAGGGGTTGTTACTACGAAACCTCCCAACATCACTGACCCCCATCTCATTCTCAACCATCGTTCTGGAGAATATACAGTTAATTCAGAAATTTCAAATTGAAATTTAGAAATCCAAATCGATATAATATCATCAATAAATAATGAAATGATAATTGATGTACAAATAAACGAAATAAGCCAATTCTTTGTATGCGTAAATGCTTCATTGACATGTGTCATTATGTCATCTAAATCATCAGTTGGGACTGCGCCCATGGACATTCGAGGCATATCAGGTAGATGACAATTACATTAAATCGTCAGGAGATGGTTCTGTATTCATTGCCAACCAAGTCCTGTATACTCCATATGATGCCCATGCTGAACAGAAGAAAGATGAAGCCCATAGAACGGTAGAAGATTCATCGGCCTTCATTGTAACGCCGAAATAAAACAATACAATAGCTACTATCGAAAATCTAAGCATCTGTGGATATGCTAATTCTGAAGCCATATATGCAGGGGATTCTCCACGTTTTCGTTCCATTACCTCACGTTGAACTACAGCACCAAGTATTAGCAATACAAGACTTGTCCAATAGTAGATATTGCCCTTTAAGAAAATATCAGCAGATAACGCTACTTGTCTTTCATGCTCAATTTGATCATCAGTAATTTCTGCAACAAACAAATTTTGGTAAGTACCAACACTAACAGTTCTTGTAACCAAAGATTCGACATCATCACCATTTGTCACTGTTCCAGGAGGATTAATGGAGAAACTCAATACATTCCAGTAATCACCTTCATCTGCCTGATCATTGTCATTAATTGAATTTCCAGCAACTAAGAATACAATAGGTCCTAGGTCATTAGAGGGTGCAGTCCATTGGATGTTCCACTGACCATCATCGTCTACATCTGATTGGGATATATTGTAAACAGTTGATCTTTCAGTTGAATCTTGATCGGGACTATCTAAAGCTGGCCTAATATCTTCATTTTCACCCCATGTAAAGAGACCAACATCTCCAGAACTCATTAAGAACCCGCCTGCTACATTACCTGATTCACCAGCTAATGTATTTGCATCCTGAACTAGAATAGTAAAATTATATGTCACATCAACATCATACTGAATTGGAACACCTGAAACACTTACTATGGCGCGATCAGAAGGTTGACCGTTTAATGGGCCACCGACACCGTGACATGTGCATCCGTATATTGCAGTAGGATTGTCATTATTATCTACAGATGGTGGACCGAGATGATATGCAACAGAAGGAGTGGCTAAAATAGATAGGAGGAAACCAAGTACAAGAATTCGTACTACAGTTCTCTTCATCATAATTCCTCATTTTCCCGTATAATTGAAAATTATTAACCGTTGTCAAAATCAATCTGTATAATTTGATTCAGTAGGAACCTCAGCTTTGAGTCCCTTTCTTTGACGAATCTCTTGTGTAACTTTCTCAAATAATTGTGGAGGGACCATCTCAAATCCAGCATTTTCAGTATTCCATGTTGCCCTTCCTTGACTAGCTGCACGAATATCGTTAGAAAAACCGAATGTTTCTGCGACAGGGAGTCTCCCAATTACTGTAGTAATGTTACCGTCGACAGGCATGTCTTCAATAACTCCACGTCGGGTAGTAATCTGTCTGGTAATACCACCCATTACATCGTTTGGAGCTGATACCTGAAGTTTCTGCATTGGTTCCATCAATGAAGATCTAGCTCTAACCATTGCTCCCTTGATCGCATTTCGAACTGCAGGAATGGTTTGTGCAGGTCCACGATGAATCGCATCTTCGTGAAGTTTAGCATCAACCAACTTTACCATTACACCCATGATAGGTTCCTCTGCAAGAGGTCCTCTGACACATACATCAAGGAATGATTGAATAATCAATTCTCTAGTTTCATGAATATTTTGAATTCCTTTAGTAGCATTAATGAGTACATTTGTTCCACCTACGGCGTAAATTTTCCTCATCAAATCACGATCCATGCCAAAAGCTGCGAATTTGTCTCCAACTTCTTTGGCATCCTTAGTTCTAACAGCACCATCACCGAATTCTCCTTCTCTAAGTGCCTGCACGACTTCATCAGGGAGTCTTTCAACTTCGATGTAAAATCTATTATGTCTATTCGGTGATTTACCTTCGAATGGACTTCCCTTATTATCGCCATGAATACATTCACGATAAACAACGATTGGCTCTGAAACCTTTACTTTGATATTCTGTTCTTCCTCAAGTCGATATACTGAAATCTCGAGGTGTAGTTCACCCATACCAGCAAGTAATGCTTCACCAGTCTCATGATTATGAGTTACTTGTAGCGACGCATCTGATTTTGCTAATGTTCTCATTGCATCAACGAATTTGGGTAAATCTTTCAATGCCTTAGGTTCGATAGCTACTGTAACTACAGGTTCTGAATAATGACGAATTGCTTCAAACGGAGTTGCATCTACAGTTCTTGCAACAGTAACACCTGCAGCAGCACTGCGAATACCAGTAACTGCAGCAATATTTCCTGCAGATACTTCAGGAACTTGAATACGATCTCCACCGACCATCATTGCTACCTGTTGTACTCTTTCTTTCTTAGCTGCGCCTAATGCAAAAAGAGATTCTCCTTGCTTTACAGTTCCAGAGAAAATTCGACCTACTGCAACTTCACCTGCGTGAGGGTCCATCCAAATCTTGGTAATCATCAAGGACAAAGGACCATCAGGGTCACATTCTAACATCGCTTTACCTGTTTCAGTTTCTAAATCTCCTTGCCAAATGTTCGGGATTCTATATTTCTGCGAATCTAACGGGCCAGGTAATCTTTCTACGGCCATATCTAGCAATACCTGATGCACAGGAGCTTTCTTAGCTAGAGACTTCTGATCATCATTGTGACAAAATTCAAAAATCTCTTTGAAATTAATGCCTGTTTTACCCATAAATGGAATACTCATCCCCCAGTTATAATATGCAGA
>DAQW01000081.1:19540-19811 GCA_002503045.1 Euryarchaeota archaeon UBA39
GGCGCGAATGCATTAATCAAATTATTAACTTTAACAATAATTTTCTCAAATCGTTTCATCATTTCAGGGCCATCTATTTGTAATTCATTAATTAGTCGATCAACCTTATTGATGAACAATACTGGACGTACACGTTCCTTCAATGCCTGACGTACAACAGTTTCAGTTTGTGGCATAGTACCTTCAACTGCGCAAGCCAAAATTATACATCCATCAACTGCTCTCATTGCTCTTGTAACGTCTCCACCAAAATCTACGTGACCTGGAGTAT
>DAQW01000062.1:0-3169 GCA_002503045.1 Euryarchaeota archaeon UBA39
AGCTTATCTCTGAGCTTATTAATTCCCCTTCCGACCCTACTGGAGATTGGCGTTCAAATCTCGCAGCGCCGGAAAAATCATCGAATTTGACTATTTTGACTACCTCGTCACGAAATGTGTTCTTATCAGAGAGTTTGCCCTGATCCCTAGATATCCACCAATCAGGACACCACGCCTTAAATTCACAAAATCCACAAGCATCTTCACTAGGGGTCGATTCAGGAGGATTTGTAGTTAATTTCATTTCATTCCAAGCCAAAATTGCGTCGTCCAAGACAAAATCTCCATCTGTAGAATATATTTTCTGATTAGATGAATACCACCCTTCGGCAGATACATGGGGGTGATTTGGTTTGGTTTCTTTCAATAAGTCTCTATAAAATAATAATTGTCTAGTTACTTTTTCATTAAGAGTTGAATTGGGGGGTTTTCCGGTTTTTAAATCTGCAACTATCCAACCTTTGGAGTTCCCATCTTCATCTAAATCGTCAATTAACAAATCTAGTCTGCCAATTAATCTCCCGTCATTAGATATCAGCGACTCTTCATTAGATAGGACAATTGATTTGATCTCTTTCCAGTCTTTAATAGAAATCTCTGAAAACTTCTTTCCAGCATACTTTGTTTTACTAAAAAGAAGTTTCAGAGCCCCGACTAAACCTTCTCTCGCCTTTCCAATTGATTGAGGTTTCCAACTTGGACGGCGAGGAGTGTTAAGAAAAATCTCTTTTTCCATTAACCAATGTTTGTCTATGGTCTCTTTCATTAATTTAGATAGCCAACCAACTTCAGAATCTTCTCGTTGTTCAAAATCTAAATTACAAATTTCTTCCATAGAATTGTGGATTACGTTACCTAATGACGCAGGCATCGATGCTTTGCGAGGTAATCTTTGTCTTGAGAGCCAGTATTTTCTTGGACATTCTTCAAATCTATTCCAAGATGAAGGAGATAATTGATGTTCAAATATTTCGACCACTATTACTACCCACCGACTACCTGATGTTACGCTCGTGGCGTCATAAGGATTAACACCACCGGCTATTACTATCTAGCAATGACGTCACAACCGGAGATACAGTTTGATTCTGAAATTGATATGACAGGAGCGTTAGTAGTCAATTGCTTCCCATCACTAGGGTTTGTTAGTAGCATTGTTGCACACTATTTGGTTGATAAGTTAAATTTAAAGCTGGTTGGCGGAGTTCGTCACCCTTCTTTACCAGCAGTTTGTTTAGTTCAGGAAGGAATGCCTTTACCGCCTTTGAGATTTTACGCCGGAGAACCTATCTGCAATATGGAAGAATGCAATAAAGTAGTTCTAATAGCCTCAGAAATTCAGGTCCCTGCGGATTTGTGCTTACCATTGTCAGGCGCCTTAATTGATTGGATTAAACAATCCAATGCTAGTGCCACAATAATGATTGATGCTTATTCACCAGGTGTTGAAAATAAACATACAGTATTTGATGAGGATGATTCAGATGGGTCTCTACTAGGGATAGGTTCTGTAGAAGATTCTCATAAAATATTGAATGAATTAAAGGTTCCACTTCTGAAACAAGGAATCATCGGAGGTATGACTGGAGTAATGATGGGCGAAAGCAGAAGAAGATCGGTAAATACCGTTGCAATGTTAGCAGAAGCATCCGGTGAATTTGGAAATGGGACGATTCCAGATTCTAGGGCAGCAGCAAGAATAATCAATTGCCTTGATAAGTTACTTCCGGCAATATATCTAGATTCTGAACCATTATTATTAGAGGCTCAAAGAATTGAAGATCAGATTAGAGAAATGATGGCTTTACAACTAAACCCGAGTGCTGAGCAAGCAACCAACGAAAGTTCAAACATGTATGGTTAATTAAAAATCCATCAAAGATTTTTGAGTATTTTCTTCGACATTAGCGGCCTTCGTCTCTATTTCTAACATCTCATTTAACTGGCTCTCTGAAATTACTTGGACACCTAAGTTAATGGCATTCTCAAGCTTTGAACCTGCTGACTCTCCGGCAAGAAGATAGTTTAGATTCTTAGAAACAGAACCCACAACCTTTCCTCCGTTTGATTTTATTAAATGTGCTATTTCTTTGCGAGAGCGCGTCAAAGTTCCAGTTATACAAAATGTATTTCCGGATAAAGAACCATTCGATAAGGGATTTGATTCTGAATAAATATCTAGATGTGCCTGAAGTTTTTTGACCGTGTCCATCCTTATAGTCAATCCATCTAAAATCTGGTTCGCTACCTTGACTCCTATTCCATCGATTTCAATAAGTTGTGTTACTGCTGAATTATTTTCATCAATATTTTCATTTCTTTGATTAACTAAATATAACAGATTCTCTATTGACGTGACTTGATTTGCTACTGATGTTGCTAATTCCGGACCTATACCTGGAATTCCAAGAGCCGAGAGAAACATGCTGAGAGAGATTTGCTTACTGGATTCTAATTCTTTTATCACATTAGTTGCAGACTTTAGGCCCATTCTTTCTAGATTTGAAACGTCGCTAATTTCCAGATCATAAAGGTCGGGTAAGGATTTCACTAATCCCTCAGAACACAATTGTTGTGCTAATTTCTCGCCAATACCATCCAGTTCTAGCGATCTTGCCCAATAAAGTATAGTTCTCTCAAGACGTGACGGGCAATTCATATTTGTACATCGAATAAATGCACCATCTTGAATCAAATTAGTATCACATCGTGGACACAAATTAGGGATAATTATTTGTGAATAATCGGGTAATTCTTCATCGAATTTTGAACCATCTGAATGTATTCTCCCTTCAATATCTGTCTTTGCTGCTTTACCAATTACTTCGACTATCTTTGGTATTACGTCGCCCCTCCGAACTATCTTGACTTTGTCTCCAATAGCAATTTGTAATCTATCGACTTCCCCGGGATTATGCAAAGTAACATTCTCAACTGTAACACCAGAAACAGTAACTGGAGCAACTCTAGCAACAGGAGTAATTGTCCCAGTTCGACCAACTTGCCAATCAACGTCCATCAGAACTGTATGGGCTTCTTCGGGAGGGAACTTCCATGCAAGGGCCCACCGAGGATGATGTGCGGTCATTCCAAGAGATTCTCTCTTTGAAATTAAATCTAGTTTGATTACCACGCCATCTATTTCCCATTCAATACTTCCTCTTTTTTC
>DAQW01000062.1:3498-5173 GCA_002503045.1 Euryarchaeota archaeon UBA39
GTCCAATATTCTGTAATAGAGGAAATCTTCTCTGTAACTTTCGTAGAATCTTCTGCTTCAATCACTGTATTGCCTGCAATCTGTATTCCGATAGTTGAAAGCCAATCATTTGAATCCGAATCAAAAATAAATGCTGGAGGTGTTGGACTGTCTGGATGTCTAGAATTTGAATCTGGGAATTTTACATCATATGCAAGGAAAATTAAATCTTCGGGCTTTGCTTTGCCAGAATCTTTTGTTTTTTGTCTAAGACATCCTGCAGCAAGATTGCGTGGATTCGGAGCAATTGACGAATACTTTTCATAGAATATAGATAATGGCATAATTACTTCACCCCTAATATGACAATCCCCCTCCCAATTAATAGACTCGGGGACATTGGAAATTCTCCTAGCATTAGCAGTAACATCTTCACCTTTTGTCCCGTTCCCTCTAGTTGCTGCTCTGACCAATCTGCCTCTTCTGTACTCTATAGAAAGTGCTGAACCATCAAGTTTGGGCTGACAAACAAACTGCCGGCCATTTGCTGTTGTTTCGGAAACAAAATGGTGTATTTCCTTAATTGTAGTCGCTTTATCTAAACTACGCATTGGAAATAAATGAATTACTTTTTCGCTACCAGGGATAGAATCTGAACCAACCATCTCAAGTTGAGGGTTTTGTGGATCTAATCTTTTTAATTCCGACCAAAGAGAATCAAATTCCGTATCGGATATTTCGGGTGCGGCTTGATTATAATATAAATCTGAATGATAAGAAATTTGTTTAACAAGCCAAGAAACAAGCGCCCGCTTATCATCACCTGATGGGCGCTCATCAACCATGTCTATTGAGAGGGGGGGTGCGACTTGAATATGCGTATTGAGACATTAGAAATGTCTTGCATAAGCTAAGGAATAATGGTGGGCCAGCCAGGATTTGAACCTGGGTCGCGCGACCCCCAGCCGCGAAGTATAGACCAAGCTAACCTACAGGCCCTGTTATTCAATGGGGGATTCTTTGGGTTCAAAGCCCTAACCTAAGTGTAAACTCAGTTTTCACGGGCTATACTGAACGGTGCAACTTCATCAATCAAATCAATATGAGCGACGAACATTCTACGGCAGCAGTATCTTTCCATGCCTAAATTATCCAAGACAACCTGGGCATCTTCTCCATTTACTACTGCTTCTTTGTATTCTTCGTACTTGTGAGCAATAACTTTGCCACAACTCCAACAACGGACTGGTATCAACATATCTTTTCACCTCATCTGTATGATTTTTGCCATTTGGCACGGGCACCACGACCCATTTGATGTTTAGGTTCTTTGCGTCTTGGATCATTAACGAGAAGACTGCGGTCGAATCTCAAGTATTCGTCTCTCAATTCTTCATCTTCTCCAACAGCACCGCCGTTCCATTTTACTAATCCACGAGCAATAGCAGTTCTAATTGCATCTACTTGTCCCATTTGTCCTCCGCCTTGAACATCTACAACGATATCAACGTCGTTTAAACGGCCCATAGCTTCAGCAATTTGGACTGGTTCCAATGCTTTACGGCGTGCAAGAGTTGGTTCCATAATGTGTATAGGTTGACTATTTACTCGTACACGACCCTGTCCTTTACGAACAGTTGCACGTGCGATTGCAGTCTTTCTTTTACCACTGGTTTCAACTGAAATTTTACCTTTT
>DAQW01000075.1 GCA_002503045.1 Euryarchaeota archaeon UBA39
CCACTGAAGTTTCTATTTGGATCATTGAAATCATCAACTGAACCTGCAACAATAAAAGTCGACCCAGCAGTAATGAAAGTAGGTGGAACTATGGAATCAATTACAACGGAAGTTGGAACTAAGACAGTAATGTTGAGATCAGTATAATTGCCAATCCATCTGGCAGAACCTGTAGACAACGGATCAGTCACATCATCTGGCATCAAAATTCTGACATCATAATAACCTGGATCTGTTCCAGCAGGAATTGTTGGTGAGAAACGAGCAATTCCATCTTGGTTCCCACTAGTTGCAGATGAAAGAGTCTGATTGTTTGGCCCATCCCAATCCCAAATCATTTGAACTGCTGCACCTGTAATATTCGAACCATCAGCAATGTCTGTTACTGATACGTTCACTTCTAAGATATCTCCAGCAATAACACTAGATGGTGGATCAATAGTATTCAAAACTGATTCAGATTCTACTCCAATGAGAATACTAGCTTCCTCTTCAGTGGAATAATAAGCACCACCAATCGGTGGACTAATACTGAAATCAGCAGCAATTTTCAGGTCATAGACTCCTGCTCCAACGAAACTAGGAACTAGGAAAGTAACATTGTATTGGCCAGTAGTTGTGTTTAACCAACCAGAACCCAAATCTACAATCTCTGGTGCAGGGGGCTCCCCCATAGGTCCCGATGGACCAGATCCAGGTAACTCCATAGACAGAATAATTGTAGAATTGTTGTTTAATATTAATGGGGAACCAGACAAATTAGAATCTCGTAAT
The DNA here is from genome assembly GCA_002503045.1 of Euryarchaeota archaeon UBA39. Taxonomy (GTDB): domain Archaea; phylum Thermoplasmatota; class Poseidoniia; order Poseidoniales; family Thalassarchaeaceae; genus MGIIb-N2. Next base: position 775 of record DAQW01000075.1, read on the forward strand.
TCACCAGTAACATAATTCGTATTACCTATGTGAGTCCAACTTTGGCCTAATGTTGCTGAAACACTACCTAGACCACTAATACGAATTGTAGTATTGTTTGAAGCAGAATCGTACCAAGTCGAACCAGAATAATTAATCCATAATGGGTAATCACCTGCAGGGACTACCGGAGAGGTATACTCAAAGGTAAATCCTCCATCTTCAGGGTCTAACGTAGTGTTTACCAATACACCGTTTATCTCTGTTTGATATGTACCATTGAATGGCTGTTCAGTACCCCCTGTGTGATCAAACATACCGATATTGATTAATTCCATTTGATCTCTCTGAATAGGGTCGAAAAAGTAATCAAAAGTAACGAAACTCTTGAGGCCGTATCCTGGTGGCATGAATACTTGATCATCAGCTTCTAATGTTGAAGAATCGAATGTAAATCGAATATCTACAAAACCGGGAGATATGGGCACCAGAGATGGATCCATGAGCCATGAAATCGAGAAATTACCTGGATTGCCACTCCACGTTGTTGAATTAAGCACCCATGATGTAATGTCAGTATAGGGTGCACCTGATCCATTGACACGCATTTGAAGATATAGAGTTCCTTCCATTGGAACTGGGTTAAGTCCTCGACTAAGGACTGTACCATTCATAAAAATCGAATCATTAATTTCAAGAAGTGAATTATTCGCCGATGGGCCTTCAAGAACTATATCCAAATTAGGCGCAGGTGTGACATTCATTGTCACAATCTGAGAAAGAGGACGTAGATGATACAATGGTGAAGAACCATTCTGTAAATCTGCCTCATGCCAGCCAGGGAACTCAATCGTAGCATTGTTGAGTCCTTGCAATTCATTCTCATCTAAGAATACAATAATTTCAAAGAAACCAGTAGGTCCGATAGAGGTGGTATAACTCTGTGCACCTGAAACAGAAGAAGTGAAATTGAACCAAATAAAACTGAAACCATCAGGATTGGAATCACCATCTAAATCCCAATCATCCAGAAGAGTAACATCAGTTTGAGGGATATTTTCTATTTGTAATCGGCCAGATAATGTTGTATTCGAACCTGCCCCAAATACTGGCTCATTAACAGGAAGAGGGTCTTCAATAGTTACATTCACATCATCTGTTACATTGACAATATAATTATCGAATAAGCCATTTGAACCAACATAACCACTAGGAATTGTTTCTACTACCAATGCCCCATACCCAGGTGGGATGTATTCTGACGGATTCCCCTTGAGAGAGAAAGTCCCATTAGCCGCAGTGATAGCTGATCCAATCTGACGAGAAGGTTGTGCTGCAGAACCTGGAACCTCACCCGCTGCCAAAAGTGGGACTAAATACAAATCAAGAACGACTCCACCAACAGCAGATTGATTTGAAGAATATACTAGAGTACCGTTAAGATAAGTTTGACCCGAAGACCCATCTCTTTCAATGAAAAGAGGGCCCCATTCTGCATTCAGGATCTCAACATCTTCAGCAGGAGGACAAGCATTGAACGGAACCCAACCCATCTCTGCATTACCTAAAGCTGAATTTGTCTGCATGTGGACTTCTACCCACGAACCATAATTCAAACCTAATACCTCGTAACCAGTTCCATGCCAATTTCCATCAATGTATCCAGTGACCTTACGAGCAGGTAAACCAGCAAGTCTAGCCATGGTTGTAAGAACTGTTGTCCAATCATCACATGTTCCTTCCTTGGAATCAATGAGAACAAATTGAACTGCATCTGGTCCACCTCCTTGTGGATATCCACTACCATCAAAATTTAGACGTGGGGTAAATGTTGCATTTCCATTCTCAATGAAATCAGATAAAGCTTCCATCTTCTCCCATGCAGATAAAGCTCCTGAGGACGTAATAATAGATTGAGTAATATTGTTTACTTCTGATTCAGGTAATGAATTATCGGTGAAATAACTTGGTAAATCAAGAGCATAATTACTTCCAGAATAGGCTGTACTATTGGATCTCACAGAATCTGAAAACCAAATCTCAGGAGCATCTGCTATCAATAGATCCAATGTAACATCTGTCAATGGGACGTCATGAGTATAATTTGTATGATTTAATCCTGCAGATGGGTCAGCCCATCCATTAAACGTCGTAGTACTCCAATGATGAGGGACATTTGAGTCGGGCTGTAACATGAATGGGAAGGTATACTCCCAACTTGTAGTATTGTTATGGAAATTTGTAGATGCAATCCAATTATTATCTGTAAAACCAGGAGATATAGGATTTAGAACTACTAGTGAGGTATTGACCCCATAATCTACACCTGTATAACTATCATAAGTGTAAGTTCTCCAATAATGTACCAAAGCAGGATCGACATTTAGTGTAGTATTATTTGCCCAGAAAATAACCTGATTTTCGATTATATCGTCAGTCGGGTCAAATGGATCTTGACCGGAACCAGCACAGTTTGTGGGCCAAAATGCAGGAGG
>DAQW01000031.1 GCA_002503045.1 Euryarchaeota archaeon UBA39
GATAATCGTTCGACTATATCTCTAAATCTAGACCTCATGGAACGAGGAAGAGGGTCTAATTCCATATGCAACATCTGTTGAGTGATATTTGCTGCAATTTCAGGTTCTTCTTCACTTCTTTCAGAAGGAGAAAGCATCGCTGTCATGATATCTTCTTGTGAGAACTGAGGTAGCCCTCCTCCTTCCATGTATGTCGCTCCCGTACCAATGCTTTGAATTTCGTCATCCAACAGGCATAAAGAGTAAGCCAGAGGGGGGCATTTATGGATGAACCTACGGAGGAGCCCGAGGGCGAAGTAATTCATGTAGAATTATGCCCTTCGTGTGGAACTAGCCACATTCACGAGATTCTCTCGGAAAAAAAAGTAGGAGAGGGGGCCGATTACAGAGTTCAATGTGAAGGATGTACCCATGTTTATTTAATTCAAATTAGACCTCCAAAGGCTGTCCGAGTGAAATTTACTTTATCAGATGGACCAAATAGCATTGTCGAAGAAATTGAAGTTGACGAAGATGAAACTATCTATCTCAATGATGTATTCGATTATGCTGACAAACTATGGAGAATAAGTCAACTTCATTTGGTACAAGAACAAGCTGTTCGTTCGGCGGAACCAAATGAAGTTGTGTCAGCATGGGCAGTCAGGTGTGATTTGGTAAGAATCAAAATTACAATGACAGAAGGAGAAGAAAGTACCACTTCAACAATTGAATGTGACCCCGAAGATATTTATGTGTGTGGAACAATCATTGAATTCGAAGGCAAGAAATGGAGAATTCGAGCAATACATACTGGAATAGGAAGAACTTTGACTGGCAGAAGGGAGGCGTCTAAAATTAGGAGAATTTACCTTCACCCTCCTCCTGATCCTAGACGCCGAAGATTTCGTAAAGAGTAATTACCTACGATTAGACCAAGGCATTAGTAGAGCTTTTGTGATATGCCAAGCAACATCTGGATTCTCACGTAATCTACGAACTCCATACTCATACCATTTTGAGCCATATGGGAGATAAATACGAGTCCTATGACCTTCTTTAGCTAATTTTCTTCTAATATCGCCCCTCACTCCTAACAACATCTGGAATTCGTATCCTGGACCTTTTCCAATTCTAGAATTACCCGCATTGGGTCTAGGGTCTTCGATATCTGGCCCCATACCCATATTCTTTAGAGATCTCAGAGAATGTTCAATCACCTTGGAATCGTGTGATGCAATGGCAGTATATGCTCCAGATTGAAGCATTGCATCAATGGCCTCATTTGTTGCTAGAGTAATCGATTTCTTATCAGTATGAGCAATATCAGATGATTCAAGATAAATACCCTTGCAAATCCGATGATCAGCATCTTGACCCAATTGATTTGCTAAATCTGAAATATCGTCAAGAGTCCTGAACAATCTACCTTGAAGAACCGTACCAACATTTTTCAGACCCATTTCATGAAGCCGCAATACCAAATCAATTGTGGTTTGTGTAACACGATGGTCTTCCATATCTAATCGAACAAAAATATTATTTTTTTCCGCTTTACGGAGAATATTTTCCATAGACTTTTCAGCCGAATGGGGGTCAATCAATAATCCAAAGGCAGTTGGCTTGATTGACAAATTCGCATCAAAACCTTCAGCAACTATTCTGTCCAATACTCGATTGTATTCTTCAATGAAGAATTGTGCTTCTTGCATTGTGGTAATTTCTTCGCCAAGTACATCAACAGTGAAACAAGCTCCTTCTTTGGAAAGACTAGTCATCGTTTCAAGAGCAGATTCAAGATTTACTCCAGCATGATAACGACGAGAAACCCAACCTACAACGAATTTTGGCATCAGCGGAAGAACGGTTACAACCATCCGCCCGAGTATGCCCATGAACCCTTCTTGTGGAATAAGGATATGACGATTACCGAATCAAGTTTCAAAATTTACAAAATCTGCTAGTCTGAAAATTTCAATATCAATTGATTCAAGATATCTTCTAATTGATTGCCTTTGCCAGCCTTTGAATGACTTTCGATCTAGATGAGCAACAATCTTGTGATTTGGAAATGAAATTTTTGTCTGCTGAATTGCTACATCAATAGAATGCATCCATGGCCCTTTAGGCAATGTATCCGTTAGAGGGTCCCAAATCCCTTCTGGCTTGTACATCGTCAAAGAATAATTTGCAAGTAAATGACCCACTAGAGCATTAGTTTGTAACAACACAGAACGATGCCGAGGAGCATAATGTCCTCCACCAATGCCAACCATCACCACTTGTTCGATTTGTGCATTAGAGCTAGGAGAATCTAATCCTAATTCTTCAGAAAGTACATCCGCCCAGACATTTGCTGCATCCTCTCTACCCCAATGTTCCTCAGTTGAACCAATTTCGATAAATAATGTTGGAGTAGATAATGTAGGACCATGGTGTGTTGTTTCAAGAGTAATGTCAAATTCATCATCCAAACCATGTATGTGTGCAATTCGTTTCAACCTCCTAAACAGAGATGCGAAACGAGGAGAAGGAGGAACTGCTTCTCCATTACGCCCACCATGTTCTGCTTTTTCACCAACTGGTTCTAATCCAAGAACACCGATAGCATGTAACGTCAAACTTGGCAATCCAGATGCAGCAACATGACGAGACAGAAACAAAACTTCTGAAATTTCACAATCTGTTGAGTTACAATAGGTCTCATCTAAATGATCACTAAAAAGATGTAAATCATCTCTCCACCACAAATGAACAGGAGCTCTGGAATGATGCCAAACTCTACCACCTTCAACTCCATCCATTTCATTCCAGCCTTCTCTTGAAAGAAGTACTTGACCTTGAATTGTAGAACCAATGTCAGAATCTGAAACTACAAGTAATGAAACTGAACCCATATTCCCACCAATCATGAATCACATTCTTGAGAATAATGGAGACCAACGAGAATATTCCCAACAGTCTGCCCTAATTACTCCGTCTTTATCAGGCGTAAGTAAATGAAATCTAATCCGTTCATAACCAACATGTGGAACCGGGCGAGTATCAACCAGAAATATTCCACTGTCCTGTAGTTCTATTGATTGTATATTCCAAATAGAATCTGGATCGTCCGGGAAGCAATCATTACCAATTTCTTGTATATTAGCCTGAATCTGCATTCTGAATTTTAGTGAATCTGATCGTGATGGGGCGGATCGTTCTAATGGATTATCAATATTGGGACTGTCAGAAATTGAACTAGATGAATCGTCATAAAGAATCAAAGTATCATCATCTTGCATGAAATCAATTTCATCTCCTAAAAACGACATACCTAGAAGGACATGAACGCCCTCCATATCTGGTAAAATCCCACCTCTTACATTCCTTCGTATAATTTTATTTTCTCCAGAACCAACCGATACTTTGTCTAAAAGTACTCGATAGGAATTAGTATCTCCTCCAGCAGTACGGCTAACTTGAATATTTTTAGGGTCTAATTTTATCCCCAAATGTCTAGCAGCAGTAGCAGGTATTGCAACGCTTGAAGCGCCAGTATCGACAATAAATGAAACGGATTTGTCATTAATTTGGCCGTTAACGAAGTAACTACCTGATCGTTGTTGGGGTATTACGACTGTCTTACGCCCCATGTGATTGCTCCAATATCCAACTAAATAGGCCAAGATAAGAACATTCCCAGAAGAATCGATTCAAAAAAGAGTTCAGAAATTATTGCGGATATGAACCTTCAAGCACCATATCCCAATCACGTAACATGGCAGTAGTCGGGAAAGCAGATGGCCCCATTCTTCAGGTCTGGCAAATGGGCGATGAAATTTTAGTCCAATTAATGGATTCTAGAATTCAAAGAACCACTGGAAAAATGAGCTTTTGGAGGAGTCCTGAAAAACCATATCCAATAAATGTCAATCATGCAGTAAAATGTTCAGATCAAGCAATCATGACTTGGATTGATGATGAAATACGAGTATCATTGATGGCCAGCATGGATTTTTCATCGTCACATTGGGAATCGACATATGAAAATCGGACTGAGTTAAAAGAGCAGCTCAAGCACAATGGGATAATTAGACATAAATGCCAATATTGGTTCCATAGTCTAGATGCTGAAGTCTTATCTATTGCATCTCATGAAGATAAATTTGCTTTTGTATCAATGAATAGAGGAGTATATTACCTTAAATCAACTGAGGGAGAACCTGAAGAAATTTGGAGATCTAATATCCCAGATTGGCCGAAACCTTGGCCTAATGTAGTATGGAAGAGACCTGGAGAAGAGAATGGGAATCTTGACACTTATACTCAGTCAATCCATCTTGATGAAGATAACCTGATTTTATTTGATGAACGTGGATCATGGGTTTCATTATCAACACAAGATGGTAAAGAAATTTCTACAGGACGTTTGCCGTTTAATGGAAAAAATACAGGTACTTGGAGGGGAGAAAATAGTTGGGCGATTCTTGAAGATCATCGGAAATTGCACATTCTAGATTCTCAATTTAACATAATTAACAGTCACAAAACACCTGGACCTGTAAATTATGCTAGGGAATCTAGTAAGGGCTGGATATGGACCGGATGGCGCCATGATGGTTGTGAAAGTGGCATCAAAAAAACTAATGAAATCGGATTATGGATTGATTCAAACGAGAGCCCACGAGTACTATCAAACGATGGAATATGGCGTCTATTTTTCAATTGAATTATTCTTCTTCTTGTGATTGAGACGGTTCAGGAGATTCTTCTTCTCCCTTTGTATATCCGCAGCGACCACATGTCACTCGATCTGCGTGAACTGCAAGAAATACTCCCGGACCACAACGTGGTTCTGGACAGAATTCGCCCTTTCTGACTAGTTTGCCACTGGACGTATCGTACTTACCAGCCTTGGCTTTACGCCACTTCTCTCCCATCAGGCTCCCTCCTCATCTTCATTAGATTCATCAGATTCTTCTTCCTCAGCAGGTGATTCTTCAGGTTCTTCGGATACAGGTTCCGAATGTGCACCTCTCCTTACATGGCGGTCTTTAACAAAAGTTGGGACCGTCGAATCTGCTGCTTCTGAATTTGAATATACATGAGCTACCCCAGTGGTTGAAGATCGGCCAAAACGAGAAGTTACCTCCATGATATATGTTTGAGATTTAACTGAACCTGGCTCCATCCTATTTACCATTTCAATTAATTCACGAAGACTAGGAGTAGGTGCCTTCGGATGATCAACTGTGAAATGAAGTTCCACACGTTCAAGAATTTCATTGTCAATTCTATTGTCGATATTCATTCTATCACCTAACGTACATTCACCTTGAGTGCATAACTTCCAGGACGAGTTACACCCATTCGTTTCCCAACCTCAGACATCTCTGGATTAAAGATAATGACTAGTCCCTGCCAATCCCTTGAAACTGGAGATGTAGGGCAATCTGTGCATTGTATTGCCTCATTTTTGTCCTCAGGTTCAGGTAAAATTGCATTACATTCAGCACATGCAAAGGGGATTGTTGCCATTTCAAGCATCCTCCTGTAACCATTCATAAGCTCCTAGACCTGGTTGTTTACAATTTAATCCAATCTTACTACTTCGAGGGTCGTTGTGATTAATTGACTTGGAAACAATTCGTGCCCGGATATGGCTTGATTCCCCGATATATCGTCCTGACTGAGCACCGATGATTCTTGAAATCCCTTGCGACATTTCAACATTAACTGGTTCTTCAAAAATCTGAGATTTATGGAGTAAAGCTTCAGTTGGTCCAATTAATACGAATGCTCCGAATTCATTTACCTTCTGGATTTTTCCATCGACTACCTCGCCCTGATCCATTGCAAACATCAATGCTTGATATCGGACATTTTGGTAAATTGCTCCATCTCCGTGAATTACTCGTCCACGCCCAACAACCTGATGATCGTAGGTCAATAGAATAAAATCCTCTGAATCTGGATCATATCTCCCCTCAAAGGCATTCAATGCCAAGATATTGATAGTCTGCTCAAGAGAATCTGTCAAGTGCATATACTCTGGCGGGATACGAATAGTGTCTTCTTTCTCAATGATGTAATACATCTTTCATGCCTCCAACTTCCCTCTTCCAGCGCTAATGAGTACGAGAGGGAGAAAACCCTGCTCGTCCATCATCGGCAACGCCTCAAGAGGAGAAGTACAAACTGTCGAACTTCGACCCCCATTTAAGCCTACCCGGATATTCACTATTTTCTTCGCCGGAGAAAACCAACAGGGCAACGATTCATTATGATTTGTAACCTACTTCGCCAAACGTTGAATAGGTCTGCTATCAACAAAAGTATTGATTAGAGGGGAAAGTAGTGAATAACACGGTAAAAGCGAGATTTGCGATACTCGTAATTTTGGCCCTGATTTCTACTCCTTGGTCTCAAATTGAATACCAATTAGAGGAAGATGAAAATCTACATTTTTCATCATCTAGAAGTACTGACCCATGGACTTCTAATCAACCATGGGGGCAATTTGGAGGTGGACCAGATAGAAGACATACCCCCCCTAATCATGCTTCAGATGGAGGCGCTGGCAACGGTAGCCCTGATGAGGCCCCAATACTTGGAACAATTCTTGATCCAATTGTCAATTGGAAGCAATCTTCAGATCCTATTGGAACTTCAGCACTTTCTACTGCAATCGGAAACTTTTCACAATCAATTATCTCACCTGTAGGGTACAATGAAGAATGTGGAGGAGCTTCCCTTTTCCCAGTTATCGTTCAATCTGATGGGAATGGTAATTCTATATTGAGAATCATTGAAGGAGAAGATGCAGTAATTGCATGGGAAGAAGACCTTGGCCCTACACGTCCAATGAAAGCAGGACCAATTGTGGCAGATGTTGATGATGATGGGAAACCGGAAATAATCGTAATTTTCGATTCACAGGGAACGCTAAATGTAGAATTATGGGCCCCTGAATTAGAATGTACGGCAACTGGTTGGATTGCTAGTGGCACCCATTCAAGCCAGCAACTGTGGACATGGTCAGATGAAGGATTGAGTTTGGAGCATCCACAAGGAGCATATACTTCAGGAATAACAGGAGACCATCATCCAACTGCCCAACCTGTAGTTGCAGACTTAGACTTAGATGGAAAGCCTGAGATGGCCATTCCAGCTATTTCTGAATCAACAAATACTCCCGTAATCCTATCAATTACCCTCCCTACTTCTGGAAGTCCTGAAGAAAATTGGAGAGCGGAAATTGAATCTGGAACTCATCCTTCCGACCTTACTTTTGCTACTCTAGGACCAGATAGTGCAGCCGTCTTCTTCACAACAATTGAAAATGATGACGGATTAATGTGGGCATGGAGGTTAGATGGAGACACTGGAGCATCGGCTTGGTCAGGAGGCTCATCATTAGGGAACTTAGATGGAGGTGCTTCAGACTCTCCTAGAATCCGTCTACCTGGCCCAATCGTAGCACAATTAGATTCGGATGCTGCTCCTGAATTAGTCATTACAATACCTACTGATTTGGGTGGAAATGGAGTTACAGACGGTGCTGAATTCATTGCCATAGAAGCGACAAGTTCATCAGAAATTTGGTCATTTAATGCACGTGATGGATATGCAGATGCTCCGCCATTGGTTCTTGATTCGGATAATGATGGAATAGATGACAGAGTATGTTGGGTAACATGGAGATCGGCTAATACAAACAGAGATGCGATGGCAGGATGTCATGATGTTTCGCAAAGTAGCCCAGTTCAAAGATGGTATAGAACATTAGAGGCATCAGGTGGAACTCTAAATGACGAGATTGCAGTTGCATCTCCATTTTGGATGGACTTAGATGGAGTAGGTGAACCCGAAATCCTAGTGCCATATGGAAGATCCATTTTTGCATATGATGGTGATGAAGGTACTAGTGTGGCAATTTCATTAGAATGGGAAGATGATTTTGAAACAGGAAGTCGTTTATGGGCATCTCCTGCCTTGGCTGATGTAGATGGAGATGCATTACTGGATATCGTAATTGGGGACCTAGTAATTTCCCACGCTGCTGCTGATGTGCGTCCATTCATAGATGGAAATGGGATTGAATTCAACCCTACAGCTCCCGACCCTAATGAAATGACAACTATTACTGCTTATGTAGAAAATGTTGGTACGATAGCTACCGAGAAAGATGTTGATGTGATCCTTTATGCTGATGGAATTGAAATCGGAAGAGATCGGATTCCCGCAATGAATCCCGTCGGACCATCAGGAAATGGCAATTTTGGCTCCATAAATGTCGATTGGTCTGGGGGATTAGGTACTCATTCATTCAGCATGGTAATCGATCCAATGCAAAACCTCACTGAAACAAGAATTGACAATAATCAACAAAATAGAACACTAACAATCCTTGAACCATATGCTATTTCGGTAGTCTCGTCTGGAGGATTAATTCGAATTGATCCCGGGGCAAGTGAAGATGTCGAATTATTAGTTACAAACACAGGCAAAAATGACGCCACTTGGACAATGGAAATTGACTCGAGTGAATTACCTGAAAACTGGACTGTAAATCCATTGACATCTTTAGAGAATATCAGTGTAGATTCAGGAGATAGTTGGACGCCGACTCTTCGAATAAGTGCACCCAATGATGCTCTAGGATCCGACAAAGGAAGTATATCGGTGACATTAACTCCTAGTGAATCACCTAATTCAACTCATTCAATGATTATACCAATCGAAGCAAATCGAACCAGAGGAATTTCATTACGTGGCCCCATGGGTATCGCTCAAACTACTGGATGGGGGATTCCTGGTTCAACAGCACATGCTTGGTTACTAATAGAAAATCTAGGTAATGCTGTAGAAACAGATACTGGAATAACATATGGCAATACTCCTTGGGGTAATGGAATGACCTTAGCATCACCAATCGGAAACCCAATTACGTCAATTACATTGAACCCAGGAGAAGTACAAATCCTATCCGTAGAAATTGCAGTTCCTTCAAACACTCAATTAGGAGATACTGTAAGTTCAACTGTTGAAATCTGTATTGGATCAGGAAATGAGAGAGAATGCGAACAAGTTAATGTTGAATTTATTGCGAGTGATGTTGTTGCAATCCCATCTCACCACAGGACTGTGCCATTGCTTGGAATAGAATGGCAAATTGAAGGTATTTTCACATCTGGCGACCAAGAAATGGAATGGGATTTAGCTACTGGAGGACTGTCCATTCAATCCGATTGGAGCATTTCCAGTACAGGTGATTTAGAAATAATAGGTGACCAACTTTTTGCTCGTTCGTCATCGAATTCATTTAGTGGCAGTATTATCCTAAACCTACCAGAAGATGCAATTCCAACTACCCATATTTTCTCGATTGTTGAAGCAAATCAAACACATGCAGATCTAAACCTTAGTTTAGAAGTGCTTCAAGAATATAGGGCATCAATTACTAATCCAAATCATCCTTCGGGAGAATTTATTGAACTAAACATGATACAAACAGATCTTTCATATTCAACAATAGTTTCTTTTGAGAATAGTGGAAATGGAGAGGACACATATGCATTATATGGAAGAGTAATAGATGATGGAAATCTATCAAATATTGATTCGATTGACATTACTTTCCCAATTTCCACCATTACATTAGCGCCTGGTTCTTCAAGTAGTCTTCCGGCAAGTATTGTGGTACCTTCAGGAACGCCAGCTAGAGTCCCATTTACGATAGAGTGGGAGATGTTATCTCTAGGAAATACAAGTGTTTCTGATTCAATTCAAGGACTTTATGAAGTGCAGCAAGATCATGAATGGTCATTTGAGATATCTGAGGAAAATTATCCATTCCATGAAGAAGGTGAAAATGGAACCATGATTATTGGCCTTCCTGGAGAGACACTCCAAATCCCATTACGAGTTATCAACACAGGCAATCATGATGATACATTGAATCTTACATCTTCGTCATCAATTACTCCATTTGGCAATGATCCTCTGTCTCCGTGGATTATCGAAGGATCAAGTACACAAACCATTGACGTGAATGAAAATGAAACATTATTGTTGAATGTCACAATTCCGAATGATGCTTGGAATGGGACGATATTGACTATTGATTGGCAAGGGTTAGCAGGAGGGCTCGTGAGTATTTCTGCACCATCACACTCAATCGAAGTAGGACATACACCAAGTTGGAAGGTAATTGCATCAGGAGTTGATTTGGACATTTCCCCATTTGGAGAAATTATTTCCATGACAGTTGTTCAAACCGGAAATTTGCCTTCCGAACCATATGCAAATACGTATGTTTCAGGAACAATTGGTTGGAATGTCAGTATTGAAAATACTCCTGGGATTCTTGAACCCGGGCAATCAGGCAATTTAGAATTAAACATCACCCCTCCATCTTCCGCAATTGCAGGCCAAGCAGTCCAATTAAACATCATTCTTCGAAACGGTGATGGGAGTGGATGGTCATCTGCAACATTCCCAGTTAGAGTAGATGCATTAAGGAACCATACATTGGAAGGCGACTCAAATTGGTATGTTACAAATGAAGGAGGTTTTCCATTACTATGGGTGACAAATGAAGGCAATTCTCCGACCTCATTGAATTTACAAGTTATTGGAGGAGGAAACGGATGGAATTTATCTCATCCCGATACAATTCATCTATCAATAGGAGAAACTCGTGGCATCCCAATTAATTTGATACCTCCGAGTGATGAGGGGTTATCTCCTCCAACAATTACAGTGCGTACAACAGATGAAGCAGGAATTCAACGAGAGATTCAATTAAACCCTATCCGTTCTGAACGTTCATGGTCAAATTCTCCCGTCATTGTTGGTTTAGTAGGAGA
>DAQW01000018.1:0-815 GCA_002503045.1 Euryarchaeota archaeon UBA39
TCAACATTTACTGTTGTTGTACCATCAAGTGTGAATGTATCTGTCTGATAACTCCATGAAGATGGAGAATCAGGCATGTCAAGAACAACATCTAGAACATCCTGAGTTGCGTCTCCCGCTTGGCCTCCGTCAGCAGGGAAAACTGTGATTTCCAGTTGATATTCAAGATTGTTAGCATAATAGTAGCAGTAATAGCAACTTGCCATGACCATTATTGGTTCGCCAGCCAAATCCATTGGAGCGCTCCAGTATTGAGGTAAGTTTTCGTAATAACTGCTAGAAGCAAAGTAACAGTAAGGCGGGTTACTAGTTCCAACTTTGCCGATTTCCGTATTCATCGTTAGTTCATATGATGAAGAATAGTAACAGTACCCGTAAGCTCCTCCGTAGGTAGCACTAGTTCCATATGACCATCCTGCAGCGCTAGTTGGACCCATAGCCAACCTGTAAGCGTAATTATCGTATGTACCTGAACCTGTGCCGTTCCATGTTATTGAAGCTTCTACACCATATCCTGCAGGCACATCAACTATGAAGAAATCATTGTTGGCGTCGCTAGTAGATGAATATCCAGTAGCTGCCATTGAACCCCAGTAAACATTGGTCTCATTAACACCGGTCCAATCAAAGTCCGTTGTGACATTGATCGCCGTTGAATATGTGTTACCTGCATCGGTACCACGGCACGCGTCGTGACCTAAACAAGGAACAGGGGGTGCTTCCATAGCTACCCTATCTTCCATCATTTCAGGGGGTTCGGAATGGATGTCCGCAAGGGGCACCAAAACTGAGGCAATCATCAATAGGGCAAGTGT
>DAQW01000018.1:1204-5139 GCA_002503045.1 Euryarchaeota archaeon UBA39
CAGTACCGTTAGATGCTCATTAAATCACCAATACTTAGAGAACCTGATAAAAGGATGTATAGAGACAATAAACAGTAATTTAAGTATGGAAAAAAGCACTCTGTTTCCTGTTTCAGAAAAAATAACATTAAAAAATTCTTCTTGTTTTTTAAAAAATGGCAACTACGTCGAAAGATTTCTACATTTTTAGTTCATAATTCTGAAATTTTTTCCCAAGATTCATCATCTCTTTCGACCCATGTACCTATCCCTAAACCAGTGTATCTGAGAGGATCTGTCTCAGTGTATTCTCCACCAGGTGGCAAATCCTCCCAACTAGAAACTATTTCATTTGATTTTACTGTTGATGAAGACGGCTCAAATCCGGGCGGTGGTGGTGGCACTGCACCCATCCCAGGATTAAATCCCGGAGGTGGTGGGGGAATCTTAGTTTCTTCATCCTTGACCTCTTCCAATGGAAGATTTTCATCATCTGTTATTGGATCTTCGGGAATCAAATCTGTCGGATTGGATGGTTCCGAAATTAATTCATCGATAGGTTCAGAATTAGGGATTTCTGGCGATTCATTTATTTCAGGCATTATTTCTTCATCAAATGATTCTTCATTTTCCATGTATGAAGTCATATCCATTCCTTTATGGATATTGTTTTTAGTGGATTTTTTCTGATTTGTATAAAATAAAACAGCCCCCCCAATTAATGCAACGATAGTCAAAGAAATTAGGAAGGTGGGTATAGGATTTAGAGACATTTTGTCAGTAATAGAAAGTGGATATTTATTGTCGCCCTTTCCATCATTATTCCTATCTTCCCATTCAGTATTGTCCATTGGGAATGCATCTAGCTCATTGATGATATTATCACCATCAATATCGGGGTCATTTTGATCACAGTTTTTATCACCATCAGTATCTTTAGGGACTGAATTGCTAGATAATGAGCTTGTAGAACATAATGCCTCTGCCTCATCAGTCCAACCATCTCCATCATCATCATTGTCAGCATTATTCCCAATGCCATCAGAGTCTGTATCAACCGATTCAAGCGGATTTTTAGGGAATGGATCGTCTACATCAGTCACACCATCATTATCATCATCATCGTCAACGAGATCGCAAACCCAGTCCTCATCGAAATCAAGAGGTATGGAAGTGCCATCTAACGGATCTGTCCCACAATTTGGCTCATAAATGTCAAACCAATTATCTCCATCATCATCGTCATCGAAATTGTTACCAATGCCATCTGAATCAGTATCTTCCCACTCGGCATTATCCATCGGGAAAACATCATCCTCGTCTAAAACGCCGTCACCATCATCATCAGTGTCTACTAAATCGCAGACCATGTCATTATCAAAGTCGCTAGGGATTGATTGGGAAGACATAGAATTAGTAGAACATGAAATTTCATCGGAATCTGACCAACCATCATTGTCATCATCTAAGTCTCCATTATCTCCAAGACCATCATTATCGTTATCCGCCCATTCATTTGAATCAAGAGGAAACATATCATAGTTATCAGACACAGAATCTCCGTCATCATCAATGTCTAAGTTATTTCCAAAACCATCATTATCTGTATCTAACCATTCTTGACTATCTGTTGGAAATGCATCATTTTCGTTGGGATAATTGTCTCCATCGATATCATTATCCATTAAATCACAAGTCCCGTCCATATCTATGTCTGAAGGTACATCAAACGAATCAAGGGGGTCAGAGTTACAAGATGTTTCGAGGTTGTCACTATATCCATCTCCGTCATCATCAGTATCGGAATTGTCACCTACGCCGTTGTTATCAGTATCTGCCCATTCTGAATCATCTTGAGGAAATGCATCATCAACATCGTCGTAACCATCATTATCATCATCGGAATCTTGCAAATCGCAGATTCCATCGGAATCAAAGTCTGGAGGCTGATTCCAGCCATCCAGTGGATCTGAACCACATTCAATTTCGTCTGCGTCAGAGAAACCATCTCCATCGTCATCTAAATCAGCATTGTTTCCGATATTGTCATTGTCCGTATCTTCCCATTCTGAGGCATCAAGAGGGAACGTGTCATTTGCATCTTCGACATAATCTCCATCATCATCTGAATCTAAAGTATCACAAATACCATCTGAATCAGTATCCAAAGGTACACTGTAATTATCCTCAGGATCACTACCACAGTCTACTTCAACGGTGTCATAGAAACCATCTCCATCGGTATCTAGAGTGAAAAACCACCAAGACATGCCATAGTAACCTTCTCCTGAAGTTGCTCTGACTTGAAGTAGGATATCCATTCCTTCTACAATCATCCCAGGGTAAGTTCCTGAACCATTAGAAGTTACTAATTCAGGATTATTGACGCCAGAATAATCAATCGTATTAGCTTGATCATCGGCTAAAATGACCTGGAAGTCACTAATACTAGAATTAAACCATACTGAAACTCTAATTCCATGTCCCATTGGAACACTTGTTTGATAATTATCATTCAAATCATCATCAAGAGAACCCCAGCCACTGAATGTATTGTTCATTGCAACTGAAGTTATATTCAAAATTGTTGGATTCAAATAATCATTAGATGCATCTCCGCCGGTACCAGCATCATCTTGATTATTGACTGGAGCATTGGATAAATTATCGAAAGTAAATGATAAATTATAATCATGAGTACCGGTATTAGTCCCATAAGCATATACTCTGAAAAATAAGTCACTACCTCCGTAATTATTCACAGTAACTGTCTCTGGATTAGAAAACCAACTGTAAACAATCATAGAACTTGAGTTGTCATAAACTTCTAAATCTAAGTCAACAGTAGAGTTCCAACTCAAAGATGCAGAAACGCCAAAATAAGCGGGCATTGATACCTTGTAGTAATCATTCGTGTCAGTTGAATAAGTCACATCACCCCAAAATGACATATTCGTTGCATTGAGAGTCATTGCACCAGCAATATTGTTTCCAGCATCTGTGCCGGTACCTGCATCATGGCCATTACCTGAACCAGTACCTCCACCGCCTGATGAACCTGTTGAAAATATCCAAATTTGCATAGTATATTGTCCGGAACCTGAATATCTATCTACCCAAATATAAACGCTACTTCCGCCAACAGATGTGCCGTTTGAGGTTACATCATCAGTTGTTCCAGAGTTAGTACTGAGATCGATGTATCCTCCGCCACTATTCAATAAAGCAAGATCGAAATCGGTTGAAGAAGGATAGGTTATCTGAACTGCGATTCCTGTATTTGAGGACATATTAATCAAATAATAATCTGAATCATCAGTTGATGCAGTTAAATTTCCATAATAAGTGCCGTTTGTAGCCGGCAATGATGTTGCAGAAGAGGTGGTATTGCCCGCATCCCCTCCTGTTCCCGCATCATTACCCAACACAGGTATTGCGAGCATGCTTAGTAACAGTATTGAAACTAAAATTGAGATTCTCTTTCGGCTATCCATGTATGACGGAAGGGATATGATGATTTGAAGTCTCTCGATAAACAAAAATCAATATTTGTAGAATCCTTCGCCAGATTTTCTACCTAATTTACCTTCTTCAACCATTTTTATTAGTAATTTTGAAGGCGCGTATTTATCGTCCCCAAATCCTTCATGAAGAACGTTCATGATATGCAGTACCGTATCATTACCAATAAGATCAGAAAGTGCTAATGGCCCTATAGGGTGGTTCATCCCTAGTTTCATAATGCCATCAATAGCTTCTGGTTTGGCAACCCCTTCTTCTAATGCCAAAATCGCCTCATTTATCATAGGACATAAAATTCTATTCGATATAAAACCGGGAGAATCATTACACGATAATGCGGTTTTACCCATTTTCTCAGCAGCATTTACAACTACTGAATTTACTTCATCTGAAGTATCGCTACCATTAATTATCTCGACTAATTTCATTATAGG
>DAQW01000018.1:5525-11009 GCA_002503045.1 Euryarchaeota archaeon UBA39
GCAGCAATAGAATCAATACTAATGCTTGAGGTATTAGTGGCAAGTATGGTTTCAGGTTTACACAAATCATCTAATTGTTGGAATAATGCTGTTTTGTAAGATAAAACTTCAGGTATGGCCTCTACAACTAAATCGGCATCTGATGCTGATGAATTTTCGGTAGAAGTGCTGATTCGAGAAATGGCCAATTCTGCTTCTTTTTCGGCCATTCTGCCTTTTGAGACTAGTTTATTTAGAGATTTTTTTATTGTTTCCATCCCTTTATCTACAAACTCTTGTTTAATGTCGATCATAGTGACCTTATATCCGGCGCAGGCTGAAACTTGAGCTATTCCATTACCCATTTGTCCGGCGCCAATAATCGCAATATGTTCTACAGCCATATATCTTCGAAACAACACAGAGCAATGAGGGTTATGCTCAATCAAGGTCAATTGTATCCTCATCATCAATATGATTAATTGAGTGTATACTTCGATTAGTTTCCTTCCAAGACCTGAGTTCTTCTGCTTCAGGTAAATCGCTGTTTACAATATCCCAATCGATTTTTGATTCTGGAGACGATGAATTCAGTAATTCATTAATTTCATTAAACGACTCTTCAAGAGAAATTAGGTTCTTATCGCTTACTTTCTTTTTCCTTATTGATTTACGTGCTAATACGGTCACACTAATAAGAATAAACACACCGAATAATGTGGCTAAGAAATACCAAAGCATAGGACCTTGATCTTGAGCATCGTCGATAGCCCAATCAATCCAATTCTGATTGATAACTTCTATAGAAAAGGAATTTCTGTTATTTACTGAGTCCGTAGTTGTACCCTGAATAACATGGCTACCAACAATATCTTGTACTGAAATCTCGATATCGATTAACCCCGATGAGTCGCATATGAATTCATATGATTCGATAACACTCCAAATCATCACATAAGCACCTGGTTCGCACTTACCATCAATATTCTTAACGGGATTCAAAGTAGAATTTCGCACACTAATTTGTTCAAATGAGAGAATAGGCGCTATAGTATCACGAGTTATAGAAATTTGATACTCATGGACCTCATCCAACGATTCAATTTCAACAGAATACTCATTGATGCCTTCTTTTAGGATGAAATCCAGTTCTACTACTAAAGCCCCGGGGATAATGAGGAAGCGTTCATCATCAGCATCATTCTGCCACCAGATTTCTTGATCTGGCCCTCTGTAGAGGACTGCCGATAATGTATCTTCAGTCGTAATACCGCCATTCCAAGGAGCGACTAGATTTGTAGAATAAATAGACTCATTGAGATTATAAATTTTACAATCAACAAGAATGTTTTCATTATATTGCCCTTCTGTTGAATCATAAGCAATTATGCAAAATTCATGTGAACCCTTATTTTCCAGAATAAAATTAGATTCACTTCCAAATCCTTCCCATTCTTCAATCTCATTGCCATTATGAGTAAAATAAACATGAGATAATTCATTAGATGCCCAATTCATTACTTGACGATGATCAAATAATTCATTATTATTCGAAGGGGATAACATCCAATCAATAATTGGGATACTGCGGTCTAAGAATAAATTAAATTGTTCAGAGGCAGAGTTTCCTGCCCAGTCTATTAGGTAAATATCAACCAAATAATCGCCGTCAGAAATATTGGTCAAATCAACTTGTACGGGAACATTTCTAGTATTTTCTAAACCTGAAAGATTTGTAACTAATATTTCAGGCATATTTCCATTAGAAGTACAAACTTCAATCACTTCATCAATTATAGAACTCTCTTTAGATATATTTAGGCACCATTCTTTAACATCTACAGAAATATTTAATCCAAAGGTAGAGCTAGTGATATTAAGAACACTATAAAAATCATTAGCAGTATACCGGAAATCATTCTGATCGTCAACATACAATGATTCTAATTCCGGAATCTCATTATCATAAACCACCATGTGACTACTAGAGATGCTATTTCCTGCTGCATCTACAGAAGTAATCGAAAAATAATTCTCTTCAGGCACCAAATAATAATCACTTAGAGTCCCATCTGATGAGTAATCGATACCGATTTCACTTGGAATTAGCCCCACCGTCCAATTTGCGAAACCATAATCATCAAAGCCAGGTATAAGATAACCATCTTGGTAAACACTAGAACCGGGTTCAGTCTGAATCACTAAATTTACGTACGGATTTTTAGTAATTTCTGGTACGCCATAGATGAACAAAGGAGGAGAGGTAATATCGTAATTGACAGAAAGCCACGATTGATTGAATAAACCCGACCTGTCTGTAATATTGACGCCAAAATCATGCCATTGCTCTGATTCGGGTATGGTTGAATTAATCCAAACTTCGCGGAAAGAAATGTTATCTGGCATTGCGAAATGATTCCCCGAGTTCCATATGTCAGTTAAATTATGATAATTCAAATAAGTATCAATTCCTTCTACAGAATCTGCAGATGGAATAATTGTCTGATTATTCATTTTATACCAATTGAGATCGTCTAAAGTAAAACCAATTCCAGTGTCTATAGCATAAATTTCTATTGGAAGTAATTCATTGGTCTGTGTAAGATTTTCTGGTGTTGAAAACTCAATATATGGTTCCATCTCCAATAATTCATATGTGTATGGAAGACTTAATTTAATTCCGCCTACAAGAATTATTTCGACTTCTCCTTGCCATAAACCTGCAGAATCTGGACGTTCAAAAGCTAAATTTATTTGATGTGCACTCGTCGGTATATTTCCTGCCAAAGTTTGTGAACCATTAGGCCAAATAGAATTAATTTCAGAGTTTAATAGCTCTATCTGATCCGTGATGTTTAATTTGTCTCCACCTATCATGTCTATATCTATCCAAAATTGGACTTCACCAGATACAGAATAGCCATGCACTGCTACAGCATATAGGCCATTTTCTACATCATTTAATTGTATACTCTCAGAAGAAGTCCCTGACCATGATCGAGAAACCTCTTCGCCTGATGTGAATTGACCATCCTGATTATCATCGTAAAACAAGAAAAGATCTAAATCTGCTGATTCATAAGAATCCATCGAAATATCCAACTCAGAAACATCATCAACAGTAAAGTTGTACCACCATGAGGAAGTCATCTTATCATTTGATACGTCTTGATAGGCTGTTTCATTGTCGAAATATATTGGCTGTGTCCACCCATATGAGGAAACTGATTCAATGTCCATAGGTACAGTAGATACAACATGAACCGCGTCAACTCCATCTCCCTCTGACCAATCAGTCACCGTTTGTGAAAAGCCATCTGCCTCTGCAGCAACATATCCCACAGAGATATTCAGGGCATTGTCATTTGTGGAAACACCGTGTAAAGCAGTATGTAGAACCATTTGATGAGTTCCTGCTAACGCAGGAACGGTGAATACTTCCCTAGATGTTCCTGTATATGTCCCCCAATTATGCTTCCCACTCCCTACATGATTGTTCGCTGACCTAGATGAAATACTGAAAGTTGAATCTCCATATGAATCAGGGTCATCAGCAGAATAACCATGAGGAGTTTCATCAAGCCATAAGATATCAACATCCGTATATGGGTTATCGTCCCAGTCTACATCTAAAATTACTGTCCCACCAGTATCCCATTCTTCGGGCCAATCAACAGTCAAAAATCGCCAATCGCCACTTTCTGCACGCCAATTCCACCTTGTTGCTCCGCTAATCCACTCTTCGTCGTAGAGAGTTTGGTTTGACATGTTTCCATCTAATGGTTTGGGTTTAATCTCAAAAGGACCTGACCACGGCACATTGGTTACCACAGGAAGTGTCCAATTTCGATGAGAAGTGATAGATGCATTTCCATCTTGATAATGGAATGATTCAATTAAAACGCCGTGCTGATGTAAACCAGATTCAGCATCGATAGGTACTTCGATATTCATCTGAATAGAATCGTTACTATCTGCATTCACGACCATTGTAGAGGGTACCGTAATCCACTGATCATCCGCACTTCCAAATGCAGTCCAATCAATTTCAATTCTCACGGGTTCATCTGACAAATCTCCGTTATGATTCCACACACCTAGGAAAATACCGTCCCTGGCATCCTCAAATGGGTTGCCAACCCTTACTTCAGCATTAGGTCCATTAGACCACCAATATGATACCTCATCTAATTCACCAGATTCGGTCCAATCCTCGGAATCAACCATAGAATCATTGTCGAAATCCTCGACATAAATACCGTCTCCATCTTCATCAGACCATCTATAAATCTGCAAATACACCCTTTCTTCTGTGTTTTTATCCATATTTCCATCGAAGGCCGAATATTCTATTGTTGCTCTAGCTCGAAGTTGTCTAGTATCTTCTGGCAGAGCATAAACTGTGTCTGGAATGTGCAAAGGAATTAACAAATCTGGCCTATCTCCCTGGTGACCGTCCCAACTATCATTTTCTCCATTAGAACTACCATTTCCTGTACTATTCCAAACAATCACTTCATGGGCAAGGGGTTCGAACAAAGTGGGAGTGAATCTCAGTAAAACATCTGTATCAGCATGATTCGTGAAATCTAAGTCGACTAATTGTGACTCCCCAGGGAACATATAATTGATATTGGCATCTCTATGTTGACCTTGGAATGTACCACTATTCCATTGTGCAGGACTCATCCACCAACTACCATTATCGCCCTCTAATGTTGATACTGCACGTGAGGCATTAAACCATCCACCACCTTGAATAAATGGCTCATATCCTCTATCATCAGAAGTAGATAAAACAAAATCTCGTAGTGTTTGAGAATCAGGATATTCACCCTGTGTTTCTTGCCACGCTTCGGCAACTACTGCTAACAAGCCCGCTGCAATTGGAGTAGCCAGACTAGTTCCACCCCATGTAGACCATGCAGAATTGGCATTATTCCTCAAATTAAGAGGTAAATCTCCTGTGGCACTCCATCCAACCGAGACAATATCGGGATCCATACGCCCTACCACATTAGGGCCTCTATTCGACCAAGGTGCGTTCTGACCCCATGAGTCACTAGAACGGGAGCTGAATGCACCAACTGAGAATATTCCATGCGCTGCCCCCGGAACTTTTGTAGTTCCGAAACCATGCCCACCATTTCCTATAGCAACAGAATATGAGGCATTATCATTGTAAACTCGAGTCAGCCAATCGAGATATAGAGAATATCCATCTGCACCAGATTCATCTATGCTAGAGTAACCAAAAGAGAAAGAGCCAATATCTGCCTGATCGTACTTTGTTTCAGATTTACCGTCATTTCCTTCTGCAATCCATCGCCAAGCATCTAGTGAATGTCCGCCAGAATAATGATTTCCTATTGAGGCAATGGTTGCATTTGGTGCCATACCAATAACTCTCCCATCATCAATCTCTCCTTGAGCCGATATCGCACTGGCACATAGTGTCCCATGGCTTCCAGAATCTAGCATAAATAATGTCAAATTACCAGCACC
>DAQW01000118.1:0-5199 GCA_002503045.1 Euryarchaeota archaeon UBA39
CTCATGGAGTCCACGCTGCACAGAGGCGCTCAAAGAGGATTGCGCTCTATTCTTCAGACCAAATATCTTCATCGTCTTTTTTCCGGAGTTCTTCAACTACAGTTCCTTCTGGTTTTCCATCTGCCCAAATGACTTCTCCATACCACGTATCTTCCATTCCAGGAACACGGCCAAAAGCGGAGAGTGTAGCTTCTTTGAGTGTGAGTTGTTCTGGCATCTCCTCATCTTCATTGATTTTTGATCGAAAATCTAGACGATGAGTGCCGGTTTTTTCTGTTTCAAATACATTTAGAGCAGTTTCAAGAGCTAAACTTACGAAGAGTTGCTTGTTCATTGATCTGTCTCCTCCTTGGCTATTTGTAGACCTGACAAGGAAATGATTTTCCCAGAATGCACAGACATATGCAAGGCCAACTGGTTTGTATTTCGTACCTCCTCCCGGACCTGCAATTCCGGTAATAGAAATAGCCAAATCTGCTCCAGAGCGTTTCAGAGCACCTTCTGCCATTGCAGCAGCAACATCTTTCGAAACTGCTCCTGGGACAGAATCCCCCTCAAATTTTGACTTTTCAACACCCAATTCGCTCATTTTAGATTCATTCGAATAGGTGACCCAACCTTGTTTGAACCATTCACTGGAACCAGAGATATCTGTCA
The DNA here is from genome assembly GCA_002503045.1 of Euryarchaeota archaeon UBA39. GTDB lineage: Archaea > Thermoplasmatota > Poseidoniia > Poseidoniales > Thalassarchaeaceae > MGIIb-N2. Next base: position 658 of record DAQW01000118.1, read on the forward strand.
AGGTACTTGTTAACATCCCACCAGTACAAGATTCAGCAGTAGTTACCTTCCATCCATTTTGTTTTAGCTTCCTAGCTAGCCTGGATGCCAAGGTCGCGTTACGCTCACCCATTATCCCCTCGGGGCAGGGCATCATTCAAGAGGATGACTGTAAGAAAAATAGTGGGCCCGACCGGAATTGAACCGGTGATCTTCGCTTTGTAAGAGCGACGTCATAACCCCTAGACCACGGGCCCCACATCACTAACGAGTCTCCTATTGTTGAAGTAGTTACTTATGGAGTGACTCTACTTCTATCTCTAGGGAATAGAACAACTTCACGAACATTTCCAGCACCAGTAAGGACCATCAATAATCTTGCTACTCCTAACCCCCAACCTGCATGAGGTGCTGCTCCAAAGCGAAAACCATCAGTGTAAAAACTAAAATCTGCTGGATCTAATTCCATATCTCTAAGGTTTTGTTCAAGAAAATCTACTCTATGCTCTCTTTGGCCACCGGATGTCATTTCGTCTCTGCCATAATTCAAATCAAATCCGCGACTTAATTGTTCACCAGTAGTTCCCTTTTCGTCTTTATTATGGTAGATATAGAATGGTTTCATTTCCATTGGCCATCTTGGAATGAAGTGGAAACCAGGGTGTTCTTCAGCAATTAAGTCTGCATCTGAAGCACTTATGTCATCTCCCCATTTGATTTCTCCTCCTTTTGATTGGATTATTTCAATTGCTGCATCGTAACTTACACGAGGGAATGGGACACTCGGTACTGATACTGATATTGCATCCATTTCTTGAGAAATTCTGTATTCATTGATAATGTCAATCAAATTTTGATCTCTAGTAGAGACTTGACTCCAAATATGGTGAATCATTCTTTCTTGAACACCCATTACATCTTCGTCGTCAGCCCAAGCCATTTCGATATCAAATGAAATAAATTCGTTTAGATGGCGGTAAGTGTCGTGTTCTTCTGCTCTAAATGCGGGCCCAATCTCAAAAACACGCTCAAGTCCACCTAATATGGCTAATTGCTTGTAGAGTTGAGGACTTTGTGAAAGGAATGCTGGCGTTTCAAAATATGTCATTTCAAACAAGTTTGTCCCACCTTCGGAGGCACTAGCAATTATTTTTGGAGTATTAATTTCTTGAAATCCTTCTTTGAGGAGATGTTCTCTTCCATAAGAGAGTACTTTACTTCGTAATTGAAACATGGCATTGATGTGATTTCTACGTAAGTCTAGATGGCGATTATCTAGACGTGTATCTAATTCAACATTTACCTTATCTGTAATTCCTACTGGAAGTGGAGTTTGAGCTTCTGATAAAATCTGAGCAGAGGTTGCAAATATTTCGTATTCAGGTGGTGGTAAAGGTTCACCTTCAGGGACTTTCGGTGGTCTTTTTTGTGCAACGTTTCCAGTTACTTGCACTGTGGATTCCCTAGAAATCGATTGAATTGAAAGGAAGATTTCTTCATCCATCGCATCCTTTTTTAGGAAAACTTGCAAACGTCCTGTACCATCTCGAAGTGTGAGGAAACAAACACCTCCTCTCCCTCGAGAAATCTCTGCATGGCCTGCAACAGTAACTTCTTGCCCAATTAAATCAGGACCTGAAATTGTGATGTCACCAAGTGTATGCGTTCGAAATGCGGTAGGCAACCAATCAGTTGAGTCTCGTCCGACCATGAAGCAAAGGGGACGCTTAAGGGACTTCAACCGCTCGGTCATTTAATTTCTAGAAATTTTAGGAAAATGGTAAATGTGTTTGCTTCCCGCCTACGTCCATGGATGGTCAAGACACCGTCATTCAACGAATGAATGAAATTGATTGGTTTCATTCCATCCCACTTAAAGATGGGTTGGTTACACCTGGGCGTGATGATTCTATATCTAAATTAAAGCAAGTATGTCTTCCTGAGGATCTCTCAGGAAAATCGGTACTAGATATTGGGGCATGGGATGGCTTCTTTTCTTTTCAAGCCGAAAAAAATGGAGCAGAACGAGTTCTGGCAACTGATCATTTTTGTTGGAGTGGCCCTGGATGGGGCACTAATGAGGGATTCAAATTTGCTCGTGAGGTTCTCGGTTCAAAAGTTGAAGATTTAGATATTGATGCAATGGATATTTCTCCCGAATCTGTGGGGGAATTTGATGTTGTAATGTTCTTGGGTGTATTGTATCATTTACAAGATCCTATGGCAGGACTTAGAGTAGCTGCGAGTGTGTGTAAAGAATTGCTAATTATTGAGACATTAATGGATGATTTACATAGATGGAAACCATCAATGGTTTACTTCCCTAGTGATTCATACAATAAGGATTCTACAAATTATTGGGCGCCCAATGTTGCTGCAATGAAGGGAATGTTACATGATCTTGGTTTTTCAAGAGTTGAAGTTGTATTCCCGAAGAATCGATTTCTCCGGTATTCTTTACCCGTTCGGATTCTATCGTCAATCAAAGGTTTGTTTGAAGGCCGAGGTTCTTTCCGTCAAACGGTTCATCAGGGAAGAATGTCTTTCCATGCATATCGCTGAAAATACCCTTTTCGTGCAATCTTGGTGAAACATACGATTGAAATGCTATTGCTAGGTCGCGTGCTTCATGAGCGAAGGCGGATGGCTGTTTACATCTGAATCGGTGGCTTGTGGCCATCCTGACAAATTATGCGATGCAATATCGGATTCTATTCTTGATGCTTGTTTATCTGTTGACCCTAACGCAAAGGTTGCGGTTGAAACTCTTGTAAAGGGAAGGGAGGACAAGGCATTCATTGTTCTTGGAGGCGAAGTCACACTTGCAGAAGGTGTTCCAAATCCTAATTTCGTTCAAGTAGCTAGAGATACAGCTGCAAGAATCGGTTACATCAGCCATGATATTGGTATGGATTCCCGTACCGAAGATACCTGTGAAGTAATTGAATTGATTACTCGACAATCTGCCCATATTAATCGAGGAGTCATTCAGGAAATTAGTTCTCAAGGTGCCGGTGATCAAGGATTGATGTTCGGATATGCGTGTGATGAAACCGAGTCATATGAAGGTCACCAAGGCCGTTGGATGCCTCTTGCTATTGCTTTAGCTCAGGCATTAACTCGTCAATATCGAAAATGTAGGGATGATGGTACTTTGGATTGGGCACGACCCGATGCAAAATCTCAGGTGACACTTCTGCATGATGATAATGGAGCAGTTGTTTGTGCAACAAATATTGTAATTGCCACTCAGCATAAGGACATGGTTGATGATTTTGGTTCTGAAGAAAACGAGCAGAACTGGATAAAGAATCAGATTATGGAACATGTTATTTCTCCGATTGTCCCTGCTTCATTGATTAATGACGATACTGAAATTGTAGTGAATGGAACAGGCCGTTTTGCAGATCCAGGCGGACCTTATGCTGATGCAGGACTCACAGGAAGGAAGATCATTGTCGATACATATGGTGGTAGAGGTCGCCACGGAGGCGGTGCATTTTCTGGCAAGGATCCCTCTAAAGTTGACCGTTCTGCTGCCTATGCTTCGAGATGGGCAGCTAAGCATGTTGTTGCATCAGGGCTTTCTAGAGAATGTGAGATTCAGTTGGCGTATGCAATTGGAGTTCCAAAGCCTGTGAGTGTACGTGTTGATACATTTGGAACAGGATTAGTTTCTGATGAAAAAATAGCATCTCTAGTGAGTGATCATTTTGACTTTCGTCCTGGACATATTATCCATAATCTCCGTCTTAAGGCTCCGATTTATTCTGTGACTGCTTCCGGAGGCCACTTTGGCCGTGTTCCAAAAGACTCTTCTCAATTCACTTGGGAACGGCTGAACGAGGATATTCTATCCGCATTCCGTTCTGAATTGTGAATCATACTTGCATATTCTCATTTTCGCGAGGACTTCATATCGAATGTAATGGTCCATTAGGTAATGCGTCGCGGTTCAATAGTAGCCTGTGTCCTTTTCCTGTTGGCTTCTTGTGGGCCACTGGTCGGCATTGTATCTGCCGATTCATCAGTTTTATTGGATTTAGATCGAGATCTAGTAGTATTGACACCGGGCCAATCAACTAATGTCACTTTGACAGTTGAAAACAACGATACTTCCATCCATGATTTTTCACTTTCATTAGGCAGTTCTTCAGCTGGTTCTGAATGGATTGTGAATCTAACTCAAACATCGATAAACCAAGTTTTCCCATATGCTAGTGATTCAATTGAGATTGTAATTTCATTAACTGGAAATCCATCGTCGTCCTCATCTGGAACACAATGGATAGTTGTGAATCGAAGTGGAGCTACTTCTAGTATTGAGATTCATCTTTCAGTAGGTTCGATGTTTCTTCCTGATATTGATGCTACTGGAATAGGAGATAATGGCTTGGTTCAGTCCGAAGTAAATTCTACAATTGTTTTACCTGTTGAAATTTCAAATTTTGGCTCTGTCCAAGATACAATTTTGCTTAGTGTTGGTTCTGAACCAGATATCGCTGGTTTTTGGGCGAATCAATCTAGTGGAAATAATACCAACAACACTGGTGGAAACAACAC
>DAQW01000118.1:5565-17938 GCA_002503045.1 Euryarchaeota archaeon UBA39
CTGGTGGAAACAATACTGGTGGAAGTAATGGTACAACAATCAACAATTTACTGGTATACGGAAATAGTTACACTTCCCAGAATTCACTACATACGCTCCTTGAAGACTTGGGAGTTACAGATGCTGAGGCCTTGACAGGAGGTGGAATGCGTTTTGATGATCATTGGGATAATGTGAATACCTCTGGGCATTCATGGAATACAACTCTTCGCAATACAAATTGGGATTATGTTATTCTCCAAGATCAGAGTCAAGTTCCAGGTTTCAATAGGACTACGTCTTCTTGGATTGAAGACAAAGATGCAGCGATATTATTGGCAGATACCATCGAATCGGAATCCTCTGAATCAGTTCTGATGATGACGTGGGGTAGGAGAAATGGCGATCCTATGAATCCAACTATCTATTCTAACTTCACAATGATGCAAGATAGACTAGAACATGGCTACATTGATTTCCGTGACAATATGACTGTTCAAGGCCGTGATGTGTGGATTGCTCCTGTAGGGTTGGCCTTCCAACACATTCATGATTCTATACAATCTTCAGGATCTAACCCTATTTCAGTTGGAACAACTTTCTATGGATTATATTCTGCAGATGGAAGCCATCCCTCATTATCTGGAAGTTATTTAGCTGCATGTGTGATTTATGCTACGTTGACGGGAGAAACACCTGTTGGATCTAATGATACGGTTGCGCTTTCAAGTTCTTTGAAACTTGAATTACAACAGGCAGCTGCTGCCACTGTATTCAATGAGACTAGCCACTTATCATATCCATGGGAGAATTCCTCCTCTGGAGGAGGGACTTCCATGCCCCGTTCAGTGCCGAGTCAAGGTCTTGATGCCTCCAGTTGGACTGTGACTTGGGAAGACCCCGTTGTTCGAAACTTATCATCAGGTGCATCGACGTTTGCTAATATCAGTATAGAAATCCCCTCCAATGCAGCACCTGGCCCATATGGGTTTAGACTTCATGCTGCTAGTGCATTAGGAAATACTAGTGTTAGTACAGTAATAGTCGTAGATGTAAATGGCACTCATTTGTTTGAATCTAACTTCTCATCAGATGCGAATTGGATTCCAGGAGGTTCGGGAAATGTCACACTAACACTAACCGATGTAGGTACTGATGGGATTTCTCCTACTCTCGTTTCAGGAAGTATTTCTAGTACTGGTGCTTGTTTGGTAGATAGTATAGAATCTGTAGCGACATCTGCATCATGGTTATTCGAAATGGATATCTTATCATCGGCCCATGAAGGGGATATTTGTACACTTTCACTAAGTATTCACGAGTCAGAGGGAGACACAACTACTGTTTTGTCTCATTCCTTTGTTATTGGAGAGGTGCTTTCTATTGACATTGAAATGCCGTCACTGCCTATTTTGATTGAACCAGGTTTGACTTCTACAGCGGACATAATTCTATCCAATACAGGTACAGAAGACCTTACTGTTTCTGCGTCATCATCAATTATTTCTGGATTATCAATTTCTATTCAAGAAACAGAAGTAGCTAGGGGGTCTTCTGAAATCATGACTGTTTCCATATCTGCAGCCTCAGATATTTCGATTGTTGGATCAGTATTTTCCAATATTTCATTCTCTCTTAATTTGACTGAAGTTTCGATTTCTGTTGATGGTAATTCATTAGATACCGGTCAGATTGAGTTGGATATTTCTCCTTGGGCCTCTCTTCGAATTATCCCTCCTCAGACAAATGGAATTACTCTTGAACCTGGTTCTTCCTCTTCCTTTTCGTTTGATGTAGAAAACGAAGGCACTCAATCTGTGGACGCCTCCTTGGTTTGGTCTTCTGTACCTGCTGGAATTAGTTTCAGCACTTCAAATGGTTCCATTTCTCTTTCTGTTGGGGAGGTGCAGACAGTGTCCGTATTAATTCAATCAGAACAATCAGCTGTTGCAATTAATACCCCAATAAATTTTGAATTAGTTTCTACTATTAATGGCAATACTCTGGATTCAATAAATGCTTCAATTTCAGTTATTTCTCGAGGGATTCCATCTTTGAGTACCGGTTCTACACAGTTGCCTATTTTGTCATCGATTTGGAGTACAGTTGATTTCACAATAGCAAATACTGGAAATTCTGCTGGTGTCTTTGAGATTGTAGTTGGTGAAAGTCCGGACGGGGTTCAAGTAGTTCTCTCAGAGAGTGCCTTTTCTCTTAATTCGGGAGACACTGCATCCTTTGAAGTTCAAGTAAAGGGTGATGGAAGTGGGATTTTAACGCTTAGGGCCTTTTCCACAAATGGCCCTTCCTTCAATTCCACCGAATCCCTTGAAATTATTCAAGGATCTTTGGCAGCCCAAGTCACGGTCTCTCCATCTGTTGCAAATTTGCAGCAAGAAGAATCGATTACATTCTCAGGATATATTTTCAATCCAACAGATAGTTCTGGGGAATATGCATTAGAGGTATTGAGTAGTTTAGATTGTGCTCTGGCGGCATCAAGTATCACCGTTCCATCAGGTTCTTCAATTGAAGTTTTGATTTCATGTGACTCTAGCTCATCCAATCTCGCAGGACTTCACCAAGTGACATTGGTGGCACGCCCAGTAGATCTTCCATCGGCTTCGGCTTCTTCTTCATCAGAGGTCACACTTATCGAATCAGTGGGTCCAAATGGAGCCCTTCTTCTTGATATTCAATTAGTAGATGATGGAGGATTAATCATTGATCGAGATGGAAGTTTGACAATGGTCATTAGAGTCGAAAATATAGGTAATTCTCATAAGAAAGGCTTACTCATTTTATCTGGCAAAGGATTGAATTCTGGCCTTGTGAAAACTTGGGATGTACAACCTACTGGTTCGACGCTCCCTGCTTATGATATTGCACCAGGCGAGGCAGTCACTATGTCTCTAACATTAACTAGTTCGAATATTGATTCGGGACTTTACCAGTTGACAATCACTGCATCGGAAGATGATGGTGCAGGAACGGTATCCATTACTCCAATTGAGATATTTGTTCAAAATGATCCAGTTCCTCCAGCAGGAATCTCCTTACCTACTGGCCATAGTATCAATAATTCAACAAGCCTTTCTTTGATGTTTGGAGGATATATCTTTGCGTTATTATCTATCATGGCTCTCCGATGGTCAGTTAGACGTTCAAGAGCATCAATTGAGGCAATACAATTAGCTGCTGATGAGGCGGCTGAAATAGAAGAGCCGGAACCAGAGGAAGAACAGGATCCTTTAGCTGAAGATGAAGTTCGCTCTAGTTCAGATGGTTCAGCGATTTGTCCATTCTGTTCAACGAGATCTAAGTTGCCTAAGGACAAAACTCCTCCATTCAGATTCAGATGCCCTTCTTGTTCAGAAGTAGTTAGAGTAGTGGAATAGTCTACTCTTCTTCATCATTAGGTGCTTTTACTGCAATGATTAACAGTGCAGTATGGCCTATTGGTGTGTTCCCTGGCCTAACTCCTCCTCTTTTTGTTAATGTCCATCTTCTTTCCATTAATTCTCCACCCCACTCTACAGTCAAACCTGCTTCTTCCATGCAAGCCCATGATTTTGCCATTTGTTCAGGCGAAGGGCAATAGCATGCAATTCTTCCACCTAGGCGAAGTAGTTGCCCCATTTCAGGAATTGCCGTCCAAGGTTCAGGCATATCTAAAATCACGGCATCTAATTCGTCTACTAAAGAAGTAATATCTGATGAAGAACCAACTATATCACGTTCTAATAATGTCCAAGTTGGCATTCCAGGAAACACATCTGCACATCGTAACATATTCTCTGTTCCTACGGATGCATGTTCTTCTCGACGTTCTATCGAAATCAAAGTTCCACCTGGTCCTAGGCTTCTAGCAATGTGCATTGCAAGGCCTCCTGAACCGAAACCAGCCTCTACCACACGGTCGTTTTGGCCAATCCCCATCCAAGCAATCATGAATCCCGCATCCTTTGGAGTGATTACCTGTGCTCTACGTTTCATTGCGGTTCTAAGTTCTGGTAATCCTGGAGACATTCGAATGAATGATTTGGTTCCTATTTTGATAGATGCTCCTATTTTCAAGTCTCCAATTACTCTCTCGGGATCTATTCTCCCCACGCCCCGAATTCGTCGTTCTCCTCCCAATTTAGAGAAGGCATAAACTCGCCCACCTGTCTCTCTTAGGACGATAAGTTCCTCCTCCGCCATATTGTCTGGCTATTACTTCCTCCATTTCAATCCTCATGAAAATTCAAAATCAGTTGATGAGAACTAATACAACCAACGCTTATACGCGTCCAATGTCTCGGATTTACATGCTTTACCGTATGGTATGCTCGACCGCGCTAACATTACTTATCATTCTCATGTCTATGGGGAGTTTTGTAGACCCTCTTTCGGAAGATGAAGAAATCACTCCACTTGCTAAGGTGCCTATCGTTCTCGATGCTCCTAGCCCAGGTCATGCAGTCTTGGGAGAATATATTGGAGGACAGAATTGTCCTCCATGCTATAGTAGTGCGTCTCCATCTTTGAAGAATTTGAAAAATAGTAATTCGGATGAATTTGTTTACATCTCCTATATTCCAGCAAGTTACGGTAATATTTACACTGCTCAAGCTGGAAATGTGGCTCCAATTAATCGGGTCAGTCACCTTTCATCTGATGGCGCTAATAGTGCCCCTCAGGCCTATTTTGGCGATTGTGCAAAAGGCACATCTTCGTGTTATCAGGGAGGTGCTGGAGGTACCTCAACTTACGACAATTTCTTTTCTGGTTCAGGTGGTAAATCCAACAACATGGCCTCATCTGTTAATTCCTACAGTATGGTGATTTCTCAGACGCAGAATGGAAATAACGCAGTCATTACGGTGGAGGCGTCCTATTCTGGTGCGGGCACTTCTGATGTCCGCGTTCTTGCAGCAGTTACTGAAGATGTTTGTAATTCATACCCATATGCTGATGGCTCTAAGCCAGGTCATTGCTGGAAGAAGTGGTTAGTCGATGGATCGAATACAGGTCCTATTTCCATGACATTATCTAGCACCCCTACTAGTCATTCCTGGACTGTCCCGGTTTCACTTGTAAATGGAGGAATGTCCAATATGCTCACCGTTGCTTGGTTGCAAGATGATTGGAGTTCAGGTAGTACAAGACATAGTGTACTTTCAGCCACAGATTCTTCTATGGTGCCTCCTATCGATGTAGCTATTGATACCTTTACTGCACAGAGTACAGATGGTTATGCAGGTATTATTGCAGGTGATCAGGTAGACCTTTCTCTATCTATCAAGAATATTGGTGCTGATGTATATGCCGATGGAGGTACAATTGAAGTTTTCAAGGTAGATGGAATGACAGAGACATCTCTTGGCTCTACTTCAGTAAATTCGTTGTCAGTCGGAGGCACTCAGACATACTCTACATCTTGGGATTCTACTGGTGAAACAATCGAAAATAATGGAGATACTCGATTCCGTGCACGTATTACTGTGGCAGATGCAATTGGGAGTAACAATGTCCTAGATTCGACCGTCAACCATGATGCTACCCCTACTTCTGTTCGGCCAGTTCCTGATGGTTCGAGCACAACAATTCCTCGAGGAGGTAGTTTAGGGTTCGATATGACTGCTTTACCAAATGATTCAGTAGATACGCTAGAAACAATGACTCCTGAACTAGAGGTAAAACATTCAACAGATAGTTCGTGGTCTTCATCCTGGGTTTCTATTCCTACTAACACCATTGGAGAAGGTGGAAATGAACGCTATGTTGCCACTGTTGTCCCTCCAGTTAGTGCTGGTAGCGGAGATTATGATATTCGAAGCCGCTGGACTGATTCAAGGAATCAGGTTTCTGATTGGTTGGAAACAAGTGATGCATTTGAACTATTGAATGGCCTCCCAACAGTCTTATCTCCTACAGACAATGGGTATTCTGGAGTTCCAACAGTTAAGGTCGATACTCTTGAGACAGTATCTATGGTTGGCTTGATTGCAGATGCAGAGACTCCTTTGAATCAACTAACAGTGACTAGTAATTCTCCTAATTTTGTTTCTTGGGATGCTACTACTATGACTATGGATGTACAGTTTTTGAATGTAGATCGTGATGCTCAAGGAAATATTCGAAATCAAGGAATTCAAGTTACAATGTCTGACGGAGAAGATCAGAATGATGGGACCGTGTTCTTTTCAGTTATTCCAAATGGTGCACCTAGTTGGTCACCTATTCCTACTCAAACGATTAGTGAGGGTGGTTCAGTTGCTGTAGCGTTGACCCAATATCTTTCAGATACCGACAATAATGGTGTTGATGTATCTGAATCACAATTGGCTGCATTAGATGTCCATGTAGTAAGTATCACTCCAGAAGATGTCGTTGAAGTGGTTCTTACAGGTCAAACAATCAATATTGACACCTTGGATGATGATGTCACTGGAACAATCGAAGTGGTATTAAGGTCAAGTGATGAATCCCAATCAACTGATACTACACTTACAATTATTGTTCAGAATATCAATGACGCACCACGGTTTGATACATCTACCTTAGAAAATATTAGGTTAAAGGTTGGAGAGACCTTTACTTTGGATACATCGCTTTATTCTTCTGACGTTGATGATGATGATGCCAATATTTTCGCTCAAGTTTCAAGTTCTGAACCTGGCTCTGTTACTCCTATTGCTATTGGCGTATATACAATGACTTGGCAAACTGAAGGTCCTCAATTAGTCCAAGTTAGTTTATCTGACCCTAACGGAGCTATCGGCCAGTACTCTTTCACTGTTGATGTAATTGGTGATATTTTGTTAACATGGGATGAAGGCAATGGAGGAGATATGTCATTGGTTTACGATACTATTGACTATGGAACTTCACCTAAGGTGACAGTATCATACCTAGGTGCTGAAACATTCTCCAATGTTGAGGTTACTTGGCAGATTTGTAATACCATCACTGGAACTTGCCATACGATTGATACATTGCAAGGGTTTGATGTTGAATTTGATGTAATTTCAGTTTACCCCGAAGGACTTCGATCAGGTGACGAAATTAAGATTGATGTCATCGCATCAGACACGTCCGGCTTTGATTACAAGAGTATCAATTCTTTCAGTTTAATGTCTACACAGCCCGTAGTTGTTGATTCTGATGGAGATGGTGTCGAAGATGCGAATGATGCATTCCCTGATGATCCAAGTGAAACACTAGATACTGATGGAGATGGTGTTGGCGATAATGCAGATGCATTCCCAGAGGATGAAACTAAGCATGAACAAACAAGTGGTATTTCTTCAGCCGGTGGATCATTAGTGATGATTCTTGGAGTTGTAGGATTATTCCTTGTTGCTGCAGTGGGATTAGGCCTTCTCTTTGTTGCTAGAAAGAATAGGGTTCCAGAAGCTGTAGATTGGTCTAAGACCATTCCTGCTGCGGATCATTCTGCTAATTCGATGTATGGTGGCGCTGAACATCTCTTCCAACAACCAGTGGTTCAGGCTCCTCCAGTACAGCAAGGCCCTCCTCTTCCTGTGGGTGGACTACCTCCTGGTTGGACAATGGAGCAGTGGGCCTATTATGGTCAACAGTATTTGGATAATGGCGGCAAACTTTGAGGATTTTTCAAGGAAATTGCACTTTTTTTGCATTCCGCACCTTCAAGAATGAGGCATTGACACCGTTCAATAAGAGGGATACAGTATGTCGGACTCTAGTGACGAATCCTCAGAGATTAGTGAGGACTCTATTGCCGAAGAATCACACGATTTAGAAGATCAGTCTGAAGGAACTGATTGGACTAATGCTCTTACCTCTGAACCTGAGATTTGTACTATACCTGTAGAAGAATGGGTAGAAAATCTAACTGTAGGTTCTAATTCTTTTGAGACCACTGCTGACGTTCCTTTACCCAAGCGTCTTGTTGATCAGGTGATTGGCCAAGATGCAGCATCAATTGTTGTGAGAAAGGCTGCAGAACAGAGAAGGCACGTCATACTGATGGGCGATCCTGGAACAGGGAAATCTATGCTTGCACGTTCTATGACTGAATTTCTTCCCAAAGAACAAATGGAAGATATTCTTGTCTATCGAAATTCAGAAGATGAGAATGAACCAAAGGTACGCACGGTCCCTGCTGGAAGAGGTGACAGAATCATCAAGGAGAGAAAGGCAGCAATACGTCAACAGAGAGAAAGAACAAACAAGACTTTGTTGTTCATTCTAATTTTTGTAGGTGCAGCATTAGTTGCCGCTACTATTTCTACGGGAGATATTCTAACATTGTTGTTTGGCGGTTTTATCCTTGCATTCGGATACTTCTTCCTTCGATCTCGTTTAACTGCAGCAGATGAGAATAACATCCCAAAATTATTGGTTAAACATGAACGTGGTGATGATGTACCATTTGTTGATGCAACAGGGGCACTTGCTGGGGCATTGTTAGGGGATGTTCGGCACGACCCATTCCAGTCGGGTGCAGATTTGGCAACTCCTGCTCATGAAAGAGTCGAACCTGGTTCGATTCATCGTGCTCATTATGGTGTTCTTTACATTGACGAGATCAATATGTTGAGGATGGAAGAACAACAAGCATTACTAACAGCAATGCAGGAAAAAGCACTGCCAATTTCTGGAAGAAGTGAAAGAAGTAGTGGAGCGTTAACTAAGACAGAGCCGGTCCCTTCAGACTTTATCTTGGTCGCTGCAGGGAATCTAGATTCTATGGAAAGAATGCATCCTGCACTAAGAAGTAGAATTAGAGGCTACGGGTACGAAGTTTACGTCAATACTACAATGGATGATACTGATGCAAACCGCAGACGTCTTATTCGATTCATTGCACAAGAAGTAAAGAATGAAATGAAAAAGAAGTCTGGTAAACCGATTCCTCATTTCAATCGAGCAGCGGTTGGGTTGGTGTTGAAAGAGTCTCAACGAAGGGCAGGAAGGCGTGGGAAACTTACGCTTCGTCTAAGGGAATTAGGTGGATTGGTACGAGTTGCAGGAGATTTAGCAGCAGAAGAAGATGCTTCTGTAGTTACCCCCGATCATATAGCACGTGCTAGAATTATTGCAAAACCACTTGAACAACAAATTGCTGATCGTTACATAGAAAGACAGAATGAATATGCAATGTTAGTCAACAGTGGCGCCAGAGTAGGGCGAGTAAATGGCTTGGCAGTCTTGGGTGCAGATTCTGGTTTGTCTGATTTTTCAGGAATTGTTCTTCCTGTAGAAGCGTTGGTAACTCCTGCTCAAGGTCGTAATGGCGCGGTTTATGCTACTGGTGGCCTTTCAGATTTAGCCAAGGAGAGTGTTACAAATATCAATGCAGTCGTCAAGAAACTCACTGGCAAAGATATCGCTGATTATGATATCCATGTTCAATTCCCTGGCACTCATGGAGTTGATGGAGATAGTGCTTCAATCACTATGGCAACAGCAATAATTAGTGCGTTTGAAGATTTACCAATTGATCAAAATTTAGCGATGACCGGGAGTCTTAGTGTTCGTGGCGAAGTATTACCAATTGGAGGAGTTACGGCAAAGATCGAAGCTGCTGCTAAGTCTGGAATTACTCGAGTGATTATTCCGAGAACAAATATGAGAGACGTTTTGATTGATGAAAAATACCAATCTATGGTGGACGTGATAGCGGTTGATTCATTGGATGAAGTACTTGAACACGCCTTGATTCATAGTAAGGAGAAGGATAGTTTGGTAGATCGACTGTCAAAGGTTGTTGACAAATTAACTTCTACTCCGGACAAAAGTCCCGCTTGATTCTTAGTATCCTAAAATCGATAGAATCCAAACAAGTGGGTCACCAAAGATTACTGCTAGTGGAATACTAGGTAAGACATAGATTAGGAATGGATGCTTCTTTGTGATCCAAGCTTCGGTTTCACCCATTTGAGCTAACTCCTCAATCTTTGCAGCAATAGTTTCTGTATTTTCTTTGATTCTTCTTGGCCTCATTCGAACCGAAACTTGTCTTGTTCCATCGGTACACTCTATCACTTCACTCAAAATCCATACCTGTTTTCCAATAATTTTGTCGAAAGACCATTTTTCTGAATGCCAAATCATATTGATTGGTGATTTCACTCCATTAGAGAAATTTGTTACAATTGTTCGAATCGGTAACAGGAGGAAACCTGCAGCAGACCAAACTAGTACCGAAACCATTGGCGGTATCATTGAAGATGCTCCCAATACTCCAATTCCTGACCACCATGGAAGTGCAATTGCTACAATCATCAAGGCCTTTGCATCAGCTCCTCCATGGAGTAATCTCATTCTCCAAGATAGTTCTACGAATCCAATGGAAATTGCTAGACAAAACAGATCCAGAAGGAGATAGGCATGAATCATTGCTAATTCAAGCTGTGCAGCATCTTTGATGGAGAAAAGTGGCGGATTCGAGTGTAGGCCTAGCACCCATAGCGCATTCTCGCCATGTAGAATTAAGCTACATCCCATTCCTACTAATCCTAATAGATACCATGAGAAAACACCCCAATCAAGGTATGAACCATTTTTCATATCGGTAATTGAAGGTGTTCCAATCACACTAATTGATGCCCAAGAAACTATTCCTAGACCTAGAAAAATAAGTGGCCAATCAGCCCCTAATAACATCATTTCTATACACAGAAGAAAAACAATAGCTACTCCCCATCTAATCCACCAATCGTTCGGGACTCTTCTTGTCCAATGATCCATTGCTGCAGCTCCCCCCATACAGAGTAACAGAATTGCCAAACGTAGAAGTCCGACGAGATCCGAGGGTGCCACCGTCCACATCTGATTGGGCTTAATTCTGCAATGGACTTAAAGTCGGCCGTCGTTCACCGGCAGAATAGTGCGGAAGGATGTGTGGAAGCCATGAACGATGTAAATACACGAATCCAACAAATTGCAACGGTTCTTGAACAACTTCAAGATAGCCAAGTTCCTAGAAATATTCGCAAGTCTGCGAAGGAAGCAACAACTGAATGGTTGCTTAATGAAGACAAGGACATGGACGTCCGATTAGGTATGACTGCTAGTAAATTAGATGAAATTTTCAATGATGCCAATTTACCAATCCATTTTGGTCCACTTTGTCTCCAAATTCAAACTGCTCTTGAATCTCTTTTACGTGAAGTTCAATCGAATTAGATTTTTTCCTCTTGTCGCCAATTTTGACAACTTTGCTACAAATCTCAAAATGAAGTTCTACTATCCAAGAACAGAGTAAAATACTCGGTTGCGATTAACGCTGCTTCTTTTCGACAATCTTTGGACGAAGATTTTTGTATCCGCATTTTCGACACGGACGCGGTTTTCTACCGCGATGAGTCGCAGAGCATCGCATACAAATCCACTTGTGGAGGTTGCGCTTCTCTGCCTCGGGGAAACGTGCCATGAATCGTTGGACTCACGTCCCCTTCATAACCGCATCGGATGGACAAGCACTTTGTCATCTCACAGAGGCATCATTCAAAGGCCTTAGTCGCCCGAGAGGAAACATGCCTGCTACAGTAGTCCTCGGAGCCCAGTGGGGAGACGAAGGAAAAGGGAAATTGGTTGATCAATTAGCATCTGAAGCGGATTGGGTAGTCCGTTTCCAAGGAGGATCCAATGCAGGACATACAATAGTAATAGGTGATCGTAAGCTTGCTTTCCATCATTTACCTAGTGGAATCACTTACAGTCATTGTAACTTGGTTCTTGGAGATGGCATGGTTATTGATCCATGGAAGTTAGAACAAGAATTAGATTCATGGCACGCCTTTGGCGGAGAAAGGCCAGAAGGTGATCGTTTATTTATTTCTGAAAGGGCACATATTACCTTGCCTTATCATAGAATATTAGATGGGGCAGACAAAGAGATTGGAACTACTGGTAGAGGTATAGGTCCAACATATAGAGATGCAATCGACAGAATTGGGATTCGTTTCGTTGACTTGCCTTCAGTGTTAACAGATGATTCAAAGATTTCATCGATGGTTAATCGTATGAATCTCCAACTAACAGCAGCAGGCCTAGAACCTAGTATTGACGAATCGACATTGAAGGCTGACCTTGAGTGGATTCAATCTAGGTTTGGAGCATCGGTTCGACCCACAGGGGTAATGATTGATCATTCTTTGAAGCGTGGAGAATTCGTGTTATTGGAAGGTGCACAAGGCGCACTTCTAGATATTTCACAAGGAACATACCCTTTCGTTACTAGTTCAGTAACTAGTAGAGCTAATGCCACACATGGAGCCGGAATACATCCTGGTCATGTAAACAGATGTATTGGAGTAGTAAAGGCATACACTACCCGTGTAGGTCATGGCCCATTCCCTGCTGAATTATCTGATGATGTAGGAAAACATCTAGGCGACGTGGGTCATGAATTTGGCAC
>DAQW01000080.1 GCA_002503045.1 Euryarchaeota archaeon UBA39
GAAGCATTACTTCCAATGGAATCCGCCCCCTTCTCCTTTCCACGTGAGCAATCAAATCAGCCAGAGTAATCCATTTCCAGTTTTTATTTCCATCCTTTCTTGGTAAATTTGCCAATAAAATTGAAGATAAAACCAAATCTTCTCGTCCAAATCGTTTCCATAATCTACCAATGATATCTTCAATATTTTCAGATTGAGATATGTTAGTAAAAATCCATGAAGCAATTCTACGTAATTCCGGTTCAGCAGTTCCTAAATGAAATGAATATCCTGCATCTAATCCAATCCTATCTGTTGTTGATTTTAATGAAAGAGCAGGGATTCCAATTGGATATGCTTCTCTAATATGTTCAAGAAGCAATTTTGGTTTTTGTAAAGCACGTTTTTTTATTGATGAAAGATGATCATCCAATGGATCTTCCAATGAATCACTTCCAGAATTTCTTTTTAATTTTCTCAATTACAGTGGTTTGGTTTTCAACATCTGTATTTTCATCTTTTTCTCTCATTGGTGCAATAATTGCTTCTGCCTCCTCTTTTGAAAAGTGCAACTCTTCTCTTAGGCATTTCATAACTGCAGCCTCATCTTCAGATTCATCCTCGTTAAAGTGAACAGTCATCCATGATTTCCGATAAAGATCAACACGTTCTTTTCGCGTCATTTCTCTCCCTCCATCAATCTCTTCACCGCGTAGCACAGCTTCGTAGACTTTCAGAGGATCACCATCATCGAGTTCTAGTTCTCTCCCAATAGTAATTATCAATCTCTTTTCTTCTTGAGTTAGAACACCATCAGATAATACAACTTGGATTACTGCTGAGAAGACATTGAGGGTCTCAGGAGCACCACTCATGATTATCGTAACCATCTGTCCCCCTTGAAGGCTATCCTATAAATTTGAAAGATATTCTTTAGAAAGGCCGGTGGTTTAATCCATGATGCTGTTCGCGTTCTAATTATCCTAGTCACGCTCCCAGCCGAATTTCGGTTTCGTGCCCGCCGGATGGTGGGGATTTGTCCGATTGGACACTCTGTGTGACTTGGTCAAAGAAGGAATCAATATGGCAGCAGAACCAAAGTACGTAATTGAAGCGAGTATTAAAACGGACGGAACAGTCCAAAGGAAAGATGTTGTTGGTGCAATTTTTGGACAGACAGAAGGTCTTCTCGGTGAGAGCCTCCAATTACGCCAAATGCAACGAAAGGGCCGAATAGGGCATGTAGATGTAGAATTAGAAAATCAACGAGGAAAGGTACAAGGAATCATCAGATTACCTACTATGATTGATCAAGTAACAACTGCAGTAATTGGTGCATCCCTTGAAACAATAGACCGAATAGGTCCCTGTCAAGCGGTTATTAAGGTTAAAAAAATTGAGAATGTACGCTCAGCAAAGCGCACTCAAGTTGTAGATAGAGCAAAAGATCTTTTGATACAAATTGTGAATGCAGGATCTGCAGAATCTTCGAATATTCTTGATGAAGTACGTTCGGTATTGACATTAGGAACAGAGACAGATTACAATGGAATGACTTGTGGTCCAAATGCTGTTGAAAGTACTTCTATTATCATCGTAGAAGGAAGGAACGATGTTCGGAATTTGTTGAAGCATGGAATCAAGAACTCCATTGCTACAATGGGTGCAGGTATTACAAAAGAATTAGTTGAATTAGCCAAAACTAAGAAGAATGTAACTGCATTTATGGATGGAGATAGAGGCGGAACATTACTACTCGTAGAATTAGAAGGCGCATTAGGAAAATCATTGACACACGTAGCCTTAGCCCCTCAAAGTAGAGAAGTTGAACATCTCGAAGGAAAAGTCATTACGAAATGTTTGAACCAAAAAGAATCAGCATCTAAAATAATATCTAAACTGAAGGCAGATTTAGACAAACAAGATACTGATGTACTCGGTAAAAAAGAAGATCTTTCTCCAGTAGAAGTTCCAGATCATGTTCGTAGTTGGAAGGAAAATTTTGAGGGATTAGCGAAAAATAAGGCTTGCTTCGTTCTAGAAAAGGGAGAACTTTCAGATCCTGTAGGTGCAAGTAAACTTGCTTCTGAGGCAGAAAACATCTCTGGAGCAGTTGGAATGTTGTTCAATGGTAAAGTAACATCCAGAACCCTTGAAATTGCTCAAAGCGCAGAAGTTTCCCACATTTTAGCTTCGTCAGTGAATGAAGATACTATGGATGGAATCGAAGTTTTTGTACTGAGTGATCTTTGATTATAATGCAATAATACCTCCACCTGAGGTGGATACTAGAGCATTAATTGACAAATCTTTGATTTCAGTAATTAAATTATCAGTCGTTGTTGGCAATGGTTTCTCATCATGGCCAATAGGTAATTGAATCCCAGGACCTGGAACTTTGTCTAGAATATTTTGTAATCTGTCAATTTTGTCAATGATTCCTCCATCATCATCCCAACATCTTCTATATTCACTTCTTACTTGTACCCATTTCTCAATATTATCAAGTAATGGATTTAGTGCCTGAACTAAATCCAACTGATTGGATAGGCTACACTCAGACTCAATCAATGGTATTAATCTTAATAATCGTTGAATTCGCAGATCTCTTGGTCGTGAAGCCTCTATGTTTAACGGGTCAGTATTTCCGATTCCAAGACGTTCTCTAAAAGGGAACACACTCTGTTTATCTTCAGTGGTTTTGACAGGTTCTGCCTGCCCATCTTTTTCTTCCTCAACGATTTCTATTTTAATCTCTTCAAAATCTTCATTTGTTTTGTCTTGCCAGTAATCTCCTTGGCTATCGAAATTTGTGAATTTATCTTCAAGTTCTTCCTTTCTCAGATTATGATTTTCTTTAGCTAATGGGATATCTTCCAATTTTTTATACCCTTCCGGTTTTACCCAAGTAGATTCTTTGGTTTGCTTATTGTAGAAAAACGACTTCCCATCTGCTGCCTCTTTCTCAATCCAATTTTCATTCTTTGAACTCATTTCACTACTTGAATCAATTGAGTTTTCTTCTATGATTTCAGAAGGTTTTTCAGATATTTTTTTGTTCATTATCTCAGACTTTTTCTTGGCTTGTTTTTCAAAATCTCGATCCCGATTCATTTCAGCATCAAATAACAAATCTTCAAATTCAGCCAAAGTCCAATCTTTAGATTTTGAAACATCCATAGATATATCTTCAGCACGTTGGTATAGCATTACTAAATGACGTTCTTGTCGTCTAGAAATTTTTTCAATTTCCTCCAATTCAAATTCCAGAGTATTATCATTATGCCAACCCTGAATAATACTTTTTTGAATTTCTCGAATTCTTTCGTTATCCATTGAGAAATCAAGATAATTGATCGATTCCATCATTGAAATTGCCATTGTGGCCAACGTTTCAAGTCGTTTTATTTCCAAATTATTATTATTCTTGATTTCATTCTTCAAGGCCAAAATATCGATAAATTCTAAACTCAATCCATTCGCAGTCCAATGTTCTAAAATTTGATTAATTTCATTCGACATCAATTGTTGTTGTTGTTGTAAATCACCAATCATTTCCAACATCATTTCGTTTGAATCAACTCGGCCCAACCATTGAGGATATTCCATATTCAGTTCATCTAGAAGTTCTCTAAGAATTATGCAATTTTTAACAACGGTCTCCCAATGATTTTCTAATCTCTCTAAATTCTCATCTAATTCGAATAATTGTTCATCTGTCAAATATGCTGAATCAAAAATAATCAATCCCTTTTCAGACCAATGATTTACACGCTGATGAATTTCATGATTTCTTTCTTGAATATCTTGAAATTCATCTTTAACTGCTCTTTCTAATTCAGTTATTGCATTAACATCACCCTTAATTCTTGAATTTACAATGATTTGTAATCCAATTCTTGCAGCAGCAGGTCTTCTTTTTTCGAAAGAAACAATCTCTTTTTCCAGAGCATCAATTCTATCTTCCAATTCTAACCATTGTGCAGCCTCTTCAAATCTTTCAGCAAGGTTTGCATTTTCGGTAAATTGTATTTCCCATCCCTTTCTTTCCAGTATATTTACCATATCTCGAAGAATTAACTCTCTCTCTCTTTGTTTTGATTCTAGAGTTTCTATTGCTTTTCTTACTTCGTCTCTGGGTGAAATATTTTCTATTGCTTGAATGACAGCTTTGGTTTCATTTGGAGAATTATAATCAATTGA
>DAQW01000020.1 GCA_002503045.1 Euryarchaeota archaeon UBA39
CATGATACAGATGGGGATGGGTATGCAGATATTATTGATAAATTTCCCACCAATTCAAATGAATGGAATGATACTGATGATGATGGATATGGAGATAATTCTGATGTATTCCCCTTAGATCCATTAGATTGGCTTGATTCTGATGGAGATAGTGTAGGAGATAATAGCGATGCTTTTCCAAATGATCCACAAGAATGGAGTGATTCTGATGGAGATGGAGTTGGCAACAATTCTGATGTATTCCCCTTAGATCCATTAGATTGGCTTGATTCAGATGGTGATGGTTGTGGAGATAATACAGATGGTTGGCCACAAGACCCCTTCGAATGTTTAGATAGCGATGGGGATAGAATAGGGGATAATTTAGACGCATTTCCATTTGATAAAATGGAATGGGCAGATAGAGATGGAGATGGAGTTGGAGATAATTTAGATGCAGATCCAGATAATCCATTGATACGTACAGCAGAGGATATTCAATTGAATCAACCAATTTCAATAGCTTCAATTCTTCTAATTTTGATTTTCTTTTCAGGAATTATTGGAGGTAGTATAATATTATTGAAAAATAACCAATTCGAAGAATTCAAATCAACAATTTTTCCAACAAATATATCGAAGGAGGACACACCTCTTGCCCCCCCACCATCATCTTTTTTCAATCCCGAAGAGTTTGAAGATGAAGTCTAAATTAAGGTGATATTTTTTTCCAGGAGGCAATAAATCTCGGCACAGAAGGAAAATCTCCAATGGAGTTGTTTTCTGTCATAAATCGAGTAAAATTAACTAGAGATAGACTCTGAAATTTACTTTCCAACCAAACTCTCCCCAATGGCCACGGTGGAACTGGTTGTTCTACAATATTTGATTCATATAACCGCCCAATACATAGGACATGGCCATTATTATTCAATAACAAAGCAAGATTTTTTGCTGCGTGGTCTCGCATATTTTCTGGAATAACTTGTAAAATATGTATCTCTACAATTAGATCGAATTTATTTTCCCAATTTTCAGGCGGAGATAGCAAGTCAGCAACGCAATAATTCACTGTGGAATCTGGAAATCGTTCTTGACACCAATCGATTGACGATTTTGAAATATCAAATGCAGTAACATCGAAGCCAATCTCTTCCAACCATTCTGCATCATCTCCTATACCACATCCTACAACCAATGCCTTGCCATTAATTTCTGGTCGGTTTGCAATCCATTCCACCATTTGTGGATGAGGCTCCATTCGTGCCCATGGAACATAATCTGAATCACGATTTGCATTTTCATATAGTTCTTCGAACCAAGCCAAAGGCTCTCCATTAACCTCAGCCAATTCGGCCATTTTTTGGATTTTTATTCGAATATTTTCTAGATCTTCATCCATACATTCAACTCACATATGGTTGATTATTGCATCCCCAAATTCAGAACATTTGAGTAAAGTAGCATCATCCATTAATCGCTCAAAATCATATGTTACAGTTTTTGCAGAGATTGCACCTTCCATTCCTTTGACAATTAGGTCAGCAGCATCTCCCCAACCCATATGGCGCAGCATCATTTCAGCAGATAGAATCAATGAACCAGGATTGACTTTGTCTTGCCCAGTATATTTTGGAGCAGTTCCATGTGTTGCTTCAAAGATGGAAATTCCAGTATCATAGTTGATATTAGCCCCAGGAGCAATACCAATTCCACCAACTTGGGCAGCGAGTGCATCAGAAATATAGTCTCCATTCAGATTCATTGTTGCAAGAACGCCGTATTCACGAGGGCGTGTCAATACTTGTTGAAGCATAGCATCAGCAATTACATCCTTAATTGTAATTTTAGTCCCAGTATTTGGATTCGTTAACGTGCACCAAGGTCCCCCATCTAGTAATTCAGCGCCAAATTCATCTTGTGCAAGTTGATATCCCCAATCTCTGAATCCACCTTCAGTGAATTTCATGATGTTTCCTTTATGCACTAAAGTAACACTCTCCTTGTCATTATCTATTGCGTATTGAATAGCAGATCTAACGATTCGTCCAGTTCCTTCACTAGAAATTGGCTTGATTCCAATTCCACTTGTTTCAGGAAATCTAATTTTTGTAACTCCCATTTCATTTTGTAAGAAATCAATTACTTTTGCAACTTCTTCAGATCCGGCTTCCCATTCAATTCCTGCATAAACATCTTCACTATTTTCTCTAAAGATAATCATATCCACTGCACCAGGATCTCTAACAGGACTCGGTGTACCAGAATACCAACGGACAGGCCTGACACAGGCGAACAAATCCAGTCTCTGGCGTAGTGCCACATTTAGACTTCGAATACCACCGCCAACAGGAGTTGTCAAAGGTCCTTTGATGGACACTAAACCATTTTTTATAGCATCTAATGTTTCATCAGGTAACCATTCACCAGTAGCGTTGAAAGCTTTCTCTCCAGCCAATACTTCATTCCAATGAATTTTCTTTTCTCCATTGTATGCTTTTTCTACACTAGCATCGACTACACTAATCATTACTGGAGTAATATCAATACCAATTCCATCACCTTCAATAAAATGAACAATTGGATCATTTGGCACATTCAAGGCTCCATTTTGCATTGTAATACTCGTACCTGACATCGTAATCATTCTTTGGGACCAAGACTCCATTCATCAATGAACCGCCCAAGGTGATGAGTTATTTGTTGCAGTCAAGAAAGGTCATCAAGCGTGGTTTCGCTCGCATTGAATGCCTGATCGTGGAAGAATGAACCATCTTCTTGCTTCCACCACCAACGACCCTCTGGGTCAATGTAAACTGTGTGTCCTGTGGACTGATCGTACACTCCACCACCGACGAGATGGTTGTAATCTGGGACATGCAAAGTTTGGGCTTGTTGATTGGTGTCCACCAAATCTGAATTGTTTGCATCATCATCTGAATTTTCTTCCACATCTTCATTGGTAAGGCCTTGTTCTCGTAATCGAATCGCAAACATGACTGTAAAAATCGATATGACTACTATGGCTAGAGTAAAAATCAACGTAAGCAATGTGCTGACTACTCCACTTGCTTTCGATCCTGAATTTTCATTATCTGAAGTTTCGATGTTTTCTGATTCATCTGGAGGTGCATCGATTTCAACTTGCACAACTGTTTGCAAATTTGCACCATCCGTCACCCGAACAAACAATTCTGTGTTGTTCCAATCCCACCATAAAATCAAACCATCTTCGCTATATGTTTTCCAAGTCAAATTATCATCAGACCATTCAATGCTTGAAGGTCCACTGCCGAGCCCATCATCAATCGTCAACCCAACAACCAATTTGGATACTGGTGAGCGTGAGGCATTGAGTTGCTCAATGGAAACCACCGGTACGTTTCGATCAACACGAATCCAAGTTGCATTAGCGGATCCTATGTTTCCTGCCTCGTCAATAGCTCGAACCTCAAACGAATACCGACCATCCATAAGCATCGTCAGATTCACTATCGATTCATTTTGTGTGACTGGTGCCCACAAACCACCCGCCCATCGGACTTCATAATGTGAAATTCCAGACAGGTCATCAGCAACAGGTTGCCAATAAATCGTAAGTTCGTCAGAGTTTTTCCATTCATTCATCGGGGTGATTTGAGGTGCTGGAGGTGGATTCAAATCTGTCTCAATACTTGCATTTGCCGTGACTAATCTCAATTGATAGGGGCCACCTGGCATCGCTGGATCCCATGTAACTCGAATATGGTACAACAGCCCAACGCCATCATGATCATCGTTTAATGCTGAGATTGTCACCCAACGGATTTCATCATCGACTATTCCTTGCCCAAGTGCACCTGAACCATTCAGTACGACGACTTCTAGATTTGCACCCTCAGCACTCAATGCTACCGATGTTCGGTTTCCTGAATCGATGACAATCGCATACCAATCGACCACATCTAATCCGATTAGGCAACCATCCAACGTGAGGTTTGCATTCGCGCCCAAGTGATGCGCTGACGAACGTGTCGACGCCGCATCTGATTCAAATCCACCATCAGTTTGTGGATTATCACATCCAGAGAGTGTATCGCCTGCAGGTGGGGGGCTGCTTGAATCAATCGTGAATGTTGAATTAGATATACGAATATTATTTGATTCATCATCCTCATTGTGCTCACCTCCAGAATCAATAACTAGAACAACCCACCAAACACCATCTATATCACCAATCAAATTGACTACTTGTGAATCGGCGATGGTTGAGCCACTCAACAGTGCTGGAACTCGAGATTGTGAAAGGCGGATGTCCCCACTTCCCAATACGAGATCTTCAGAAAGCCAAATCTCAATGTCGAAACCGAGAGTTTCTTGCCCTAGATTTTCGGCCCCCCATTCAATCGATACCGTTTGACCAGGTTCGGCAGAAAGTGGTGATTCAACCCATGC
>DAQW01000038.1 GCA_002503045.1 Euryarchaeota archaeon UBA39
ACTGAAAATGATGGAGAAGTTCTTGTTGATCTAGATGATGTCAAGGTAGAAAAGAAACAAGGTGGATCAATCAAAGATAGTACATTAGTTGATGGGATTATTCTAGATAAAGAAAGAGTCCATAGTGGCATGCCTCGTTCTGTAAATGGTGCAAAGGTTGCATTGATTAATTCTGCAATAGAAGTTAAGAAAACCGAAGTTGATGCTAAGATTCAGATAACTGATCCTACGATG
Source organism: Euryarchaeota archaeon UBA39 (assembly GCA_002503045.1). Taxonomy (GTDB): domain Archaea; phylum Thermoplasmatota; class Poseidoniia; order Poseidoniales; family Thalassarchaeaceae; genus MGIIb-N2. The sequence continues at coordinate 235 of DAQW01000038.1, forward strand.
CTTGCACAATTTTTGGATGAAGAAGAAGGCTACCTTAAGGGATTAGTTGACACTATTCTTTCATCTGGAGCTAATGTCGTAATTTGTCAAAAGGGAATTGATGATTTCGCTCAACACTATATGGCCAAGTCAGGAATTTTTGCTGTTCGAAGGGCTAAAAAGTCAGATATGGAAGCACTTTCAAAGGCTACTGGTGGTCGAATTGTCACCAATATCGATGATTTATCTGATGACGACCTTGGTAATTGTTCTAAGGTCGAAGAGAGAAAAATAGGTGAGTCAGATATGGTTTTCCTAACTGGTTGTGATGAAGCAAAGAGTGTCAGTGTCCTTCTCCGAGGAGGTACAGATCATGTCGTTGATGAGATAAGAAGGGCCTTTGATGATGCTATTGGAGTAGTTAGTGTTGCTCACGAGGATGGTGCTATTCTAACAGGAGGAGGTAGTGTTTTGGCAGCTCTTAGTCGAGATCTTCGAACCTTTGCTGAAGGGATAGGTGGAAGGGAACAGATGGCAATAGAGGCATTTGCTGGAGCCCTGGAAGTAATTCCTAGAACTCTTGCAGAGAATGCTGGTTTGGACCCAGTCAATACGATAATTGATGTTCGCAAAGCTCATGCAGAAGGCCGTTCGACATTTGGTGTTAATGTGTTTGAAGGAGGGGTAATGGATATGCAAAAAGCAAACGTGGTAGAACCTGTTCGTGTTGTCGAACAAGCAATACAGAGTGCTACTGAAACTGCAACCATGATTCTTCGTATTGACGATGTAATTTCATCCAAGGGTGTCAGCATGGGTAATGAAGGCATGATGGATGGAATGGATTTCTAGATATCAACGGCTAAATTACTGCAAGCCTATCCCGCTATGTTCAATAATCCCATTTGGGTGGATGAATATGCCGGTTGGCACTTGGGTGTGATGTCGTGACTGCTGATGTGGTTTCTTTCTTATCAGATGGGGACCGCAGCCTTCACATTCTCTTTGGCTCTCAGAGTGGAAATTCTGAAGATTTAGCAGTTAAGTTTGGGAAACTGGCTAAGTCATATGGCTTGGAATCAACAGTTCATGATATGGATGGTTTTGATCTTTCATCTCTTGGTTCAATGACTAGAGTTCTCGTTGTTTGTTCTACTTGGGGAGAAGGTGAACAACCTGACAACGCAGAAGACCTTTGGAATGCAGCAAATGCAGACGGTGCCCCTGCTCTTAGCAAGATGAATTTCTCTGTTTGTGCTCTTGGAGATACGAGTTACGAATTATTCTGTGAATCTGGAAAGGAATGGGATCGTCGTTTCGAACAATTAGGTGGGAACCGTTTGGTCGAAAGAGTGGATTGCGATGTAGACTACGATAAGCCAGCGGCTGAATGGGGAGAGAAAGCCTTGGCTCATATGGCAGCAGTTGATGGTTCAGGGACCTTTCAAGAAGCAATGGTTGAATCCATTGAATCATTTGTTAAATCAGGGGGTTCGGTAGCAGATACATCTGCTCCCGTTGCAGATGCACCTGTGGCATCGGATTCATCTTCATCTGGTTCTTTGGAAATGGATGGGGATCGTTCACTTCACATTCTCTTTGGTTCACAGAGTGGAAATGCAGAAGGTCTTGCAGCAAAGATAGGGAAGAGAGCAGAAGCGTTTGGTCTTGCTTCAACCGTTCATGATATGGATGGTTTTGATCTTTCTTCACTTTCATCAATGACTAGAGTTCTTGTTGTTTGTTCAACATGGGGTGAAGGAGAACAGCCAGATAATGCAGAGGAACTTTGGCAATCTGCAAATGGAGATGGAGCTCCTTCACTTTCGAACATGCATTTCTCTGTTTGTGCTCTTGGAGATACAAGTTACGAATTATTCTGTGAATCGGGCAAGGAATGGGATAAGCGATTTGAGGAGTTAGGCGGTACTCGTTTAGTCGATAGAGTCGACTGTGATGTGGATTATGATTCACCATCAGCAGTTTGGACTGAATCGGTGCTTGCCCATATGGCAGCAGTAGATGGAAATGGTACTTTCCAGCCCGAATTAGTTGAATCAATAATTGCTGAAATGGCAGGTGGTGACGAATCTTCTGCAGATGGTGATGATGGATTCGTGGTACCTGTAATTGAATCCCCTGAAATTCAAGTTAAGGTTCGTGTTTTCAGATATGATCCTCAATCCGATGAGAGGGGCCATGATGAGTGGGCTTGTGTTCTCAATGGAAATACATCCGTTCTTGATGTACTTAGGTCAATTAAATCTACAGAAGATGGTTCATTGACTTTCAGAGAAGGACCTCTTAATGATCCTACTACTGTGATTTGTGCCAATGGTAGGCCAATTCTTCCCGGTCTTTCTCGAATAGATTCTGTAATTTCTACCGTTTCAGGTTCTAATTTCTTGAACCTTGAACCAATTGTTGTTGGTGAAGTGATTAGAGATCTTGTAACTGATCTTACATTATCTGATATTCGAAGAGCGTCAACCAAGCCTTGGTTTAGAGGAGCTACACGTGATGGCGCTAAGGTTAGGGATGCAGTAATTGGAACCATGACTAATGGCGATGCAAAGAAAGTACACATGATTCGAGATATGATTAGCCCAGTATTGATTGATTCATTTTCTGATACTGTTCCTTACAATGAGGCATATATTGCCCCTTCGAATGTTCTTTCTTCTTGGTCTAGAATTAATGATCCTCGAGTATCTGAATCTTCTAGAAATGAAAATCTAGAATTACTTTCATCTGATGTTGGTATCAAAGCAGAAACCGATCTAAGTTCCATTTCACGTCATGGAATCATGGGCCAAACAGTTGCTGATTACATGTTAGACACTAAGACTAGAGTCTTGCAAAAAGGTGCTTTTCAAGATGGACGTCATGGAAAGTATGTTTGGTGGTATACTTGGAGTGTCAAAATGAGTGGCAGGGTGAATGATACCACCATCTACAGACAAGTCTTAGGTCCGTTGGGGTTAGTTGGTAATTTGTTCTCAGGTGTCACTGCTCGAATGGTGTTAGGATTCACACGTACAGGCGGTAAAATGTTGAATGGTCTACTAGGATTGGTTGCACCTCCTGCAGGAGTTGGAAAGATGCCCAAACAGTTCAATTCTCCAGTCTTGAATCATCACGAGGTTATTGCAATTTTCAATGAAGTGGACGGTGGTTTCTGATGCCAATGAACTATGCTTACCATCCAGGTAATGTTGCACATAGTAGTGCTCAAGAAGTTGCAGATACTGTATTTCCAGTGGCTAAAACATTGGGCATTAATCTGATTCCTTTAGAAGGTGCAACAAGTTGTGGCGCAGGTATTATTCGACAAGCCAATCGGCGTTTGCAGTTGACTCTCAATGCTCGAACCTTTGCTATGGCTGAAGAACTTGGATTAGAGATAGTTACCCCATGTGCGACTACAGCTGGAACACTTTTTGAAGATCTTAGTGCCTTACGTTCGGATTCTAATTTATTGGCCGAAGTAAATAATGTCTTGAAAGAAACATGCGGAAAAACATTCACTGGTGAAACAGAGGTCCACCATCTTCTGCACGTAATTGTTGAAGAAGTAGGTTTAGAGAAGTTAAGTGAATCTGTAAAAAATCCAATTGATTTTTCTGTTGCTGGACATTATGGGCCTAATGTGCAGAGGAAAGGTGCTTGTGGAAATGACGATGTTTTCCAGCCTAATTATCTTGAAAGTGTAATTGAAACTTTAGGTGGTTCTGCAGTTTCTCTTAGTTATCGAACCCAAAGCGTAGGTGTTCCAAGCCTACTCTCAGAAGAATCGACTTCATTGAAACAGGCTGCTGCTGTTTTATCTGAGGCAAAGGTTGAGGGGGCAGAAATACTTGTCAGTATCTGTAATTTGTCTCATACTGTTCTTGATGTTTATCAGGTCAAGGCTGGGAAAATTTCAGGAGAAGACACATCAATTCCAGTAATCCATTTCACAGAGTTGTTAGCCTTTTCAATGGGTCATTTTAACAGCCGTCTTGCACAACTAAAAACTAGAATTGCTGTAATTGGTAACTGATTAGTACCATTCTTCTATTCCGCTTTGACCTCTTCTCCTCCTTCTCTGAGGTGGAATTTCCGGATGTTGTTCTTCCTCTGTAGTTTCTAGTTCCATTACTGGTGTTTCGTCTACTTCTTCTAATTCTTCACGAAGTCTCTTCCTTTCAGATTCTACAAATTCCTTTGCATTTATTTTATTTTCACCATCAATAATTGAGAAAGAAGATAATAATTCCAAGTCGGGATTGAAAGAATTTCGTTTGTTCTTTACTCTTCTAATTGCAATAAGCATTCTTTGTTCACGTTTAGCAGCAGCAGCAGTTGCTCCTTCGTCCCTAGTATCTTGTGCAATTAGAACATAGACAGATCCTCTATCGTGTCTTCCTGTTCTACCTCTTCTTTGTATTGTCCTTATTTCGCTGCCCACGGGCTCATAGAAGAGGACTAAATCTGCTCGAGGGATATCTAATCCCTCTTCCCCAACTGATGTGGCAACCAATACATTGTATTCTCCAGATCGGAATGCGTTTAGTCGTTCAATTTGCTCTGAATGAGACATTCCATCCTTATTTTGAT
>DAQW01000123.1:0-2165 GCA_002503045.1 Euryarchaeota archaeon UBA39
CCACTACTCTTTTGATTCGTTACTTTCCAGTCATCCAATTTTATTGAAAATGAAGAATCAATAGCCTGTACCAAATCTCTGTTTAATGCGACATCTATCAGATTTCCATTAGTTACTGCATTCTGTGCAACCTTTGCTGCTGGATCATTAGCAAAGTTTTTTCTGAATTGTTTTAGTTGTTTATTTGTAACTGATTCTCCCATTGGCCCACCTTCGGTAGACCTTATCGGATAATGACGCCTCTAAGTCATTACTTCTCTATATCTCAGCAGACTCAGCAAAACCTGCCGCAATTAATGTATCTGCCATGAGTGAGGAAAAGTTTGCCACCTCGCCCGCAGTCAATTGAATTTCAGTCCCATCTTCATCAATGATTGGATCTACAAGATCTTGTAAAATCCTAATTCTCTTCATGTTAGACAAATCTCCAATTGGATTGATTTCTTCTATAGAAGTAGCTGATATTGCTCCAGTTGCTCTTTCTGGAAATTCGTCCATCTGTCTTATCCTGTCTTCTTCGTCTAATTCAGGTTCGTCCCATATCTCTTGAGTTGAAGTGGGTGGGGAAACAGTTTGATTTGATTCTGATGCATCTTCTTCTGAATCATTAAATTCTGTTAAGGCTGCATTTCCTCCAAGATTAGGCTTTTTGATTGCTTCGGGTTTTCCTCCGTGAAGCATACTATCCCAAGACACATCATTCTTGTATTTCTCAACTAATCTTTCAACCCCTGTGTAGTAGATTCTTTCGGAAGGATCATGTCTTTGCCAATTTAATGGTGGGACTTGATTTTCATTCTGCTTTCCATTCGGCATTTTTACAAGATTGCTCAAGATTGCATGTTGAGCAAATGCATTCATTCTCAACCTAGTCAAATCAGATACGGATGTTCTGGCAACACCTAGTCTACGTGTTTGAAGTTGAGTCTTAGCATTCATCCCCTCGTTTCTTATTGTTTCAGCCAACTCATTTTCTAAATTAATTAATAGTTGACGTATTGACGACCAAAAATTTGGTATTGTGATTTCTTTTGGCACATTAGGGCTAGACTTTTGTTGCCTAGTTAATTCAAAAAGCGCCTTTTCGACAACAATTAGTTGCTGCTTCGTCAATCTTGATGAAGCGATTTCGTCAATCATGTGAGCAACCTGACTTACGGCAGACAGAGGAAGGCCATGAATGATTCCTTTGTTTATCTTCTTTCTAGTATCTTCATCCGTTGAACTCAATAAGAAAAAACCTCTCCGAGGCTCGCAGGTGTACCCGAGTGGTCAAAGGGGTCGGGCTCAAGTTCCGATGCGTAGAGCTTCGCAGGTTCGAATCCTGCCTCCTGCACCATCTTCAACTTCTAGACATAATGAATTGTTCTAAGAACTCAATTGTACCTAGAGTTCCTTTTGCTTCTGTCAAGTAATCAGCTGCTTCTGCCACACCTTTGAATTCATTATTAACCGCAACTGCAAACCCACACAATTCGAACATTGGAATATCATTGGAAGCATCTCCGACTGCAATAACTTTCTTTGGATCAATTCCTCTCTGCTCAAATGCAACTCTAAGGCCACTAGATTTGTTCAATCCTTCTTCTGTAATATGTACTGCAAATCCTGTTGGAACAACTTGTAAATCTGGCCATCTAGATGTTTTCAATGCTTTTCTCATTCTTTCATAATTTTCAGTGTCAAGTAAACACCATTCTGTTTCTCTCCAGCGATTTGTTTCTATTCCTTTAGGGTCTAATCCTTCTATCTGTGTTGCTAACCACTCTGCAGCATCTCTAGCTCTTTTCCCATCAGCTAGACATCTAATTGGAAAACCTGCCTTAGTATCCCAAACCATTCCTCCATTTTCACCCACTACAAAGCCACTAACAGCCAACACTTGTTGAATTGGAGTTACATTTGGTAGAGTTCTGCCTGATGCTAAAGAAACCGTAATGCCCATTTCTTCTATCTTCCTAATGAGAGGAATTAATTCAGGTTGAAATCCATCTAAATCAAGCAGAGTACCATCAATATCGAAGACAATCATTTCCCAATCATCTCCCTCCGGTAACTTACTCATATACTTGCGAAAAGGTCCTATCTCATCATCTCATCGTTCATACTTTACCTAGTCATGTTCAAGGATGATACACTAGTCCCAATGTCATGGAAGATGAGGA
>DAQW01000123.1:2559-3386 GCA_002503045.1 Euryarchaeota archaeon UBA39
GATTAATTTAGATTCTAAAGAAATTATTTCAGGTTTCTCAAAAACAGTTGGAGATAAAATTATTCAGTTTAAAGAATCTACTGAATTAAAGAAGATTTTAGAGGACGGTAAAGAGAATTTAATTTCATTTTCTAGAAGTGCAGATAATCTATTTGATACAGATCTGGTCATTGATGGAACTTATGAAATTGAATGGAACATTGATGGCATGGACTGTGCGGATTGTGCAATGAAAGCTACTAGGGCAGTAAATAGACTGCCAGGAATTCACAAAGTTAACGTATCAGTTACCGAAGGAAATGTGAGGTTTAATTTAGATATGGCAAAAGGCCGAGTTTCTCGTGTTAATTCAGTATTGGAAAGCTTGGGGCATAATCCCAAAATAGCATGGAAATCAGTTTCTGGTCTTACGCCGGGCCGAGCAGCCAGTAACCTTGGAATAGATAGGAATACACTAAGGCATGCATTACTTGAGGTTCCAGGAATAATAAATGTCAGACTTGAAGAAGGTCAAATTGAACTACAGATGATAGAATTTCATTCTTTAAAATTGCAAGAAATTTCTGATGAGAGAATCTCCCAATTGCTCGGTGAAGATATGAAATTAGAATTATCTAGTAGTTCAAAACTTCGGCCAGATCAAGTACAACTCCTTTCTGCAGTATTTACAATACCTCTTCTATTGGGAGTGATTGCAATAGAAGATTTACCCTCCATACCTAATAACGTTGGATTATTATTAGCCGTAATTGGTATTTCTTTTGCAGGATTACCTATGCTCAGAAAAGCGGCAGCTAGTATCCGAAATAGGGTTCTCGGCTTCCAAG
>DAQW01000033.1 GCA_002503045.1 Euryarchaeota archaeon UBA39
GAATATAAAGATTGGAAGCCGTTTGTATAATTGGTAGAAGAGAAAATGCCTACTTTATTGATTGTAGATTTGTTGGCTGAACGAGAAGCGTTCGGTGAAAGAGGGGTTGAAGAGATAATCAAATATTTTCCCAATCATGAAATTTTATTGTGGGCACCTCATGTAAAAAATCCACTAGAATATTCATTTGGGGTTCGAATTGATGAGCCTAGTGAGTATGATGTTGTTGTAATAACTGGAAGTCGAAGAAATGTATCAATGTGGGAACCGTGGATGGATCAAGTTGCTAAATTAATCAAAGAATGTGATGTGCCATTATATGGGATTTGTTTCGGACATCAAATAATTTGCAAAGTATTGGGTGGAGATGTTGTTCGGGCGGAGAAAAAAACAGAAAGAATGGTAGATGTAAATTACAATGATGGAAGGGTTGTGAATCAATTATTTACACACCAAGATCATGTTATTGATTCTGGTGAAATGGAAGTAATTGCTACTTCAGAATATTGTGATATTGTTGCCTGTGTGCATCCAACAAGGGAAATCAAAACTGTACAATTTCATCCAGAAGCGGTGTTGTCTGTTCTCGATTATTCAGTAGAATGTGGAGATATGAATGAAGAAGAAAGAAGGGGATTTGGTGAAGGAATTCAAGATTTGGATTTTAGTGAGTCTTTTTTTGGGTGATGTAAATGTTAACAAAACAACAATCAGATTGGCTTGATGGTGGTATTGAGCATTTCAATGCAGGGAGGTTTTGGCATGCACATGAAGATTGGGAAGCGTTATGGATATCTCTGAAGGAAAATGCAAGTAAAGAATTGGTTGATGGTGTACAAGGAATTATTCAGATCGCAGCAATGTTGTTGAATCATCAAAGGAAAAAGGTCAGAGGAGTTACTAGTCTTTGGACCAAGTCAAGTGCAAAGTTAACGCCTGTAATCGACGGTCTTTTCGGTCTTGATATTGCCAACCTATATGTTGATGCTGAGCCATTTCACTTAGATGTCGGTTCGTTTTCTCTAGATGCCACGATTGTAAAAATAAAATATTTAGAAATATAATTTTGACATTATTCTTCGTGGGGTTGGTTAGGAACACATTGTTTGGATGTATTTCCTCATTACTTTCTCGAGTTCAGCTGCATCATCAAATTCCTCAGTAAGATTTCCTGTAACAATCCAATCAGCGCCTGCTTTAACGGATTGTTTAGCCAATTCTCCATTATACATTCCTCCTCCAACAATAATTATTGCATTTGGAGCAGTTCTTTTTGCTGCTGAAATCATTTCAGGTGCAACAGGAGAAGAGGCCCCACTTCCAGCTTCTAAGTAAATGAGGGGGAAACCAAAACATTCGGCTGTAGATGTATATGAAATACATCTTTCAATTTCATTTGGTAAAATTAAATCAGCTTCTCCAACTTCTCCAACTTTCCCTCCTGGTGAAAAAACAATGTATCCCATTGGGATTGGTTCAATGCCTAATTTTTGTACAATCGGCCCTCCGATAACTTGTTCACCCATTACAAACTGAAGATTTCGACTATTCATTAAAGTCATGAATGTGATCCCGTCTGCTGCAGGAGAGAGGGCTCTAGCACCCGCTGGAAATAATAATACTGGAATGTTCCATTGTTCCTCAGATGCGTCAGAATCTTGGGTTGCATTCCATTTACACAATTCTAATGATTCTTGGATTGCCACTACTGTATCATGTACTGGTGTTCCATCAACTGCTGTTGATCCTCCAACAAAAACACATCGTGTTCCTGCCAAAACACAAGCTATGGTTCTTTTTGCAGCCATTTCTGGGGTTTGATCGTCTGGATCTATTACCAAAATGTGCCCAGGAGATGGTGTGGATCTGAGTTGTTCCAAAATTGATGTGGTATCACTAGCAACCATAGCCTTGCTAGAATAAAAGAAGCATATGGAGATGATGGATTAATTTGTATTCAAATGATGATCTAAGTATTCTTGCGCTAATTCCATATTAATATCAATTGTATTGGGTGATTGAGATGATCCCATACCTATACGTGTTTCAAATGTATTTGGAATAATAATATCATTCTTTGACCAGGATTCAAAAGAATTGTCACTTCGTTTGGAAAAAAAGGTTATTTCTGGTGGGGGATTATTCATATGAATTTTACAATACCATGAATGACTATATGATTCTGGAATTGAAATGTTATGTAAATAATTGAATGTAATTTCACCCGATATTGAAGTAGAACCTGTAATTTTTCCAGATGTGGGTGATGTTTGATTAAATGTAGCACGTGTAGAAATATATGCGCCATTATTTGCTAAAATAATAGCTAAATGTTTTTCAAACCACTCAGAACGTAACGAATTCGAAGATATATTCAATGAATTAGGAAATGGTTCTAAATTTAATTGATTTAGAATATCTTTAGATGAGAATATACCACAAGAGGTTGTTGGCATTCCAATTTCAGCATCAGGGTGTAAAAGTAATATCGAATCTGAAGTTCTTAATTGGATGAAGCGAGCCAAAATCAAAGAAATGATGTCTGCTTTTGGAAAAACATGATCATAATTCATGGAGTCACCATTTCTACTATTGAAAGAGCGTGAACTGGACAAAGGGGGATACAATGTTCACAATGAGTGCATTCTAATTCTTCTACAATTGCTAATTTATCTTCGAGAAAAAGTGCATTTACTGGACATAAAGCAATACAAGCTGCACAACCATAACACCGTTCATCATCAACTTGGAAAACATGGTTCTCCATCCTTCCCATGTTATCGCGAAAACATAATCTGGAATCAAGGTGATGGTGTATTTATGCAAATTTTAGTATTAATTTCATAGATTATTAGAATGGTTCCCCCTTATTTCCACTCCAAACATAATTTTGAAAAAACATTAGAAATCAATACAAATAATTGTTTAAAAAATCAATATACAGTATTACTATTGGATTTGAGATTTATTATTATTGAGTTTTAATTTTCATTGAAATTCTATTCAAATCTTGATTATTACAATTTCCACTGGAATTACAGGGGTCCCATCCTAAAAACGATAACTTGATTCAAATACCCTCCCCGATTAAACAAAATTATGGTCTTCTATACTCCTGGACGTACAACATCATATCCAGAAAAAAAAATAGAAAATGGAATTCAATTTCATTTTCTGGGCGGAGCACAAGAAGTGGGAAACGTAGCATGTATTATTGAAGATAATACACAAACTAGAATTTTGATTGATTATGGTTTATCTCCAGGAGACCCACCAACATATCCCCAAGAATCACCCCCTGTTGATGCTGCAATAATTACCCATGCTCATTTAGATCATATTGGAATGGTTCCGTGGATTACCGCAAGTCATAATTGTCCATTACATGCTACACATTTGACTGCAGCATTAGCTGATATGATGTGGCAAGATACTTACAAAATTTCTAAAATAGAAGGATATCCTTTACCTTGGGATAAAAGAGATATCGAAGACGCGGATCTGTCATGGGAAACACATTCTTTTGGCGTTAAACAAAATATTGGTGAATGGGAATGGAAATTATTGCAAGCAGGGCATGTTCCAGGTGCTGCAATGATCCACATCAAAACACCGACAAAACAAATTTTGTGGAGTGGAGATATCGATACTCGAAATACACCCAACGTATCGGGAGCAATACCAACTGAAACCGACATCCTCGTTTTAGAAGGGACATATGGGGGAAGAGAACACCCAAACCGTCTTGAGGAAGAAATGAGGTTCGTCGAGAAAGTAAAAGAGGTTGTTAATAGAGGTGGTTTAGTCATAGTTCCAGCATTTGCATCGGGGCGAGGACAAGACATTCTTCGTATTCTTCACAAAAACGCCCCCTCTCTTAACGTACATTATGATGGTATGGGAAAACGAGTGACACGTCATTGGATGAACCACTCTGAATTTATTCATGATGCAAAAGAATGGGATAAAATTTGGCCCTGGGTTCGCAAAGTTGGTAGTAAATCGGATCGTAAAAAGGCCTTATCTGCTGATGTAATTGTAACTACAAGTGGTATGCTCAAAGGTGGCCCGGTTTTATGGTACCTTAATCGTGTAAAAGATGATCCAAAAAGTGCAGTATTGATTACAGGATATCAAGCAGAAGATACCGGGGGAAAAATGCTCCTTGAAACAGGAAAAATACCTATTTATGGAGATATTGTAGAAATTCAATGTGAAGTAGACCGCTTCCAACTCTCAAATCATGCTGGACATTCAGCACTAGTTGATTTTGCTAAAAAATCAAAAGCTAAAGATGTTATATTATTCCATTTACCAGAAGAAGCCATCGAACCACTAAAAGAAGCAATTGAAGAAAATGGACAAATAGTCCATGTACCTGAAAATGGAAAATCATTTATTATTGAATAATTTTAACATAATCATATCCACAATTCAACGAAGTCATTGAATACATAACCCCCCCTCAAAGGTACATGGCTGCAGATAAAGGCTCTAAGAAATCCCGCGGAAAGGGTGGTCGAAAGAGAAGAAAAATCAAACTTTCTCTTCGTTCTCGTACCTTGAAAAAGGAACAAAGTCACACCGATTCTATTGGCTGGTCAAAAATTCAAGAACAACGTTCTGAAGATACTGGACCAAAAGAACCTGAAGTTATACAACACCAATGTTCTTTTTGTGGTGCAATGATGCGAATACCTAAGCCCAAGCGAGCAAAATACCAGGTAGAATGCGCACATCCAGATTGCGATCATATTGATTCTATCGAATAATGTATTTCATACACCATTCCATCATCCATATTCTTTCAAATCATTAATTCTAAGATCCTTTTTGTTGCTGCAAAAATCAACACCAGAACTAACAATCGGCGGATTGTAATTTCATGTGCATATACAGCACCTAGACGAGACCCCAAAATCCCCCCAAAAATCACAACAATTGAAAATGGAAATAATATTTCAAAATCAATCACTAATTGACCAGATATTGCAGCTCCTGTCATTCCTGCTGCTGAATTAACCCATATGAATAAAGCAGAGGTTGCAGCCACATTTTTTGCTGAAGCCCACTTATTCAACAACATAATCGGAGAAAGAAAAATTCCTCCACCAACACCAATTATTCCACTAACAAAACCTATCCCACCACCAATTGGTAATGCCTTTTTCAAAGAGGGTATATCCAATTCATTCTCTTCATTTTCTTTTTCTATCTTCAATAAACGAAAAGCCGCCCAAATAAGAACAAAGGAAAGTAACAAATCATATATTGCTCCATCAATTACTAAATATCCACCAACTAATGCGAATGGAATACTTGTAATAATAAATGGCCAAGTTAATTTTGGAATATGAAATCCATTTCTATAATAATTAAAAAAAGCAATACTAGCAACAATTAGATTTAGACACCACACATGTTGTTTTAACCACCCTACATTCATCATTCCAAAACTAGTTAGAGATAACACTGCAAGATATCCAGATGCTCCCCCATGTCCTACACTCGAATACAAAGTTGCAACAACAAACAACCCGAACAATACTAAGAATAATTCGAGCTCCATACTCCGCTCAAACGACAATAGGTTATCATTCATTTCCGGCGATGTAAAACACTGGAATACATTCCCACAAACATGGAAGAGAACGTCACCATAGATCGTGCGTTAGAAATCCTCTCAGAATACCCCCTCCTATCTAAAACAGAAGAAATCCCTCTTTTTGAAGCCCACAATCGAATATCAGCTCGACAAATGATCTCTTTAGTAGACAACCCTCCTTTCGATAATTCTTCTATTGATGGGTGGGCAGTTATCGCCTCAGATGATCCTAATAAAAGAGTAGAAATTTCCTCAATTTTTGCAGGTGATAAAACCCCTCCTCCATTATCTTCAGGCGATGCATTTAGAATAATGACTGGTGCTCCAATCCCAAAAAACGCTGATGCCTTAGTTATGGTTGAAGACGGCATAAACGGTCAAGCTCGAAATAATTTCATTCGTTTCAAAGGAGAAAATATTAGTAAGGGAGAAATTGCATTAAAACAATCATCACTTCTTACACCTGCATCTCTTGCACTATTGGCTTCTGTTGGCCATTCAACAGTCTCAGTTTTTACAAAACCAATAGTTTCAATTATTCCCACAGGTAATGAATTAATTTCACCTGGCAAAGAATTACTTGATGGTCAAATTTACGAATCCAATTCCATTACTTTGTCAACTTTAGTTAAACGGGCTGGCGCTATCCCATCTGTGGTTGATTCAATAAAAGATGAATTGAATGATTTGAGAGACACATTAGATTACTGTGCCTCTACAAGTGATTTGATTATTACATCAGGTGGAGTTAGTATGGGGGATCGAGATTATATTCGAAAATTATTGATTGAAGAAGGCACCCCTTTATTTTGGAAAGTAAAGATGAGACCAGGGGGCCCACCTATTTTTGGAATTTGGAAAGATACACCAATAATTGGTTTACCTGGAAATCCAGTTTCAAGTTATGTTGTATTTCTCAATCTAATCGTTCCTTGGCTAAGCCATCCAGATTTATTTTACAAAAAAATCAGAGCCCATCTCCAATCTCAATTGAAAGGAGCACCAGAAAAAACAACCTTTAGAAGAATAAAAATTGAATCGAAAGATCAGTTATTTGCTTCAACTCATACTCATCAAGGAAGTGGAAATATCAAATCGATGGTTGCACACGATGCCCTATCCATTTTACCCCCAAATACAAATGGGGAAGTGGGAGACATTATCGATGCATTGTGGTTGTTTGATTAATCGCATTTCTTAGAACAATTCAAGCAACGAGTCCTTAAAGGTGGACATATTGAATTAAATTATGAAGAAGACAATCATGAAGCAATATTGGCGACTCCAACAATCCCAATCTATTGCCTCATTATTTTTGTGGACCACCACACTTACTTTGTTGGTATGGCCGTATGTAAGTTGGAGATTTGATCCAACCACAACATTTCTAGGGATTTCCTTAACATATTGGGGCCTAATCAGTATTGCATTTTTGGTTATTTCAACAATATTTTTCATTGGTTATGCATATGATCAACTCCTATCTCTTTGGAAAGATCATCGTACTGTAGATACTGAACGAAATCCATTTGCAACATACCAACTTATGCCTCAAACAGCAATAATCGTTGGACATCTTAATGAACTCCTTCGTCGGCAAGCACCAGATGACGAGGAAGTTATTGCTAGTTGTGAGTGGGTTGATGATTGGCTTGCTTGGTGTTGCAAACAAGAAATTTGGGACAGAAGTCAACAATTCTGGGATAAAAATCTCCCTAATCCTGTCCCACCACTTTCCTTCCTTCCAGGAAATGTTGCATCATCTTCACGTGAACGAATTGCACAAAGACCTGATGATGAAAATTGAAAGAGGCCCCTCAGATGATGCACCATTTAGCGGTAGCAGTTCGTGCATTAGATCCTCCAGGCGGGGGGGCAGAACGCTCTCTTTCTAGCCTTCTTCGAGGCATCTCAATTGAAGGAGAAGGATTCGACTCATCTGCAAAATATTCTCCCCTTCATCCTACCCCCCCACTAACATCACAGTTGATGCAACCATGGAAGGTTTCAGCACTTTATTCCAAAGACGGTGGAGAGCAAACAAATCTACTTACAGATGATATTTTAACATCTAGAAT
Source organism: Euryarchaeota archaeon UBA39 (assembly GCA_002503045.1). Classification (GTDB taxonomy): domain Archaea; phylum Thermoplasmatota; class Poseidoniia; order Poseidoniales; family Thalassarchaeaceae; genus MGIIb-N2. The sequence continues at coordinate 7,684 of DAQW01000033.1, forward strand.
TGATTTACCATCTGAATCATTTTTTTCTGGTTTAGCTTGGCGTCTACGTTCAAGAAGATCAGGACATCCCAATTCCTTTTTTCTAAAAAAACATCTACAAAGAATAAATTTAGAATTTTATCAAAAAGTATCTAATTGGCTTGATACATTTGACATTCTACCTACATTGGGATTGACTCAATTAGAATGGTCC
>DAQW01000036.1 GCA_002503045.1 Euryarchaeota archaeon UBA39
CGCCTTCATCATTAGTCATTGGATACCCTCACCTTGCTCGAATCATATCCTCGCTTTAACTTCGGCGGATTCTTTGTCTAAGAATTGCTGATTTCTAGTCTATTTATTGAGATAATGCTGCAATAGTTGCAGATAATACTGCAGTCAATCTTTTCGACGAAGGAATATGTAATTTTTCATCAGGGCCATGAGCATTATTTCCTGGCCCACCTGTACCTGTGCAGAAGAACTGTGCAGAAGGATATTTTTGCTGCATCATTGCCATAAATGGGATTGTTCCCCCTACCCAAGTAGCCATTGGAGGATATCCGCTAATATGCAAAGATGCAGCAGAAAGAGCGTCGGCAATTTTCCCGTCCATAGCAGGAGCATGAAAGCCATCTGCTGCTGCATCAGGAATATATTCAACTTGAGAGCCATAAGGTGGATTACTCTCTAAGGTTTCTTTCAAAATAGAATCAATATCTTCCGATAAGACCCCGGGAGGGATTCTGAAACTCAATTTCAGATCAGTATTCGTTCTCAGAACATTACCTGCAGTTTGAGTTGGAGGAATTCCATCTGCACCAATGACTGACATTGCAGGCCTCCAATTAATATCAAGAAGAATTTCGGCTGCACCCTCATTTTGAGGCCTTAGAGAATCTACAACGGGAAGTTGTGACCAAAGTTCATCACCAAGTAAATTACCAAGTTGTTCGGCTTCATTTCGGACTTTATCACTAATCTCTACATGCATTTCAGGAATCAAAATTTTCCCAGTACTAGAATCTTCTACTCTATCCAAAAGCATTCTTTGAATTCTAAATGAAGAAGGGATTACTCCTCCAGACATCCCAGAATGAACACCTTCATTGGAAACACGAACTGAAAGATTTCCTGCAACTAATCCCCTCAACGCCTCCGTAACCCAAATGTGTTCATAATCCGGCCCGCCGCTGTCAAGAACGACTATCAAGTCGGGCTCACCTAAATCTTTAGTTAATGATTCAAGATATGGAGGTAAATCATAAGAGCCTGATTCTTCACATGTTTCAATTAGAAAATGTGAACGAGGATATGGAACTCCTTGCTCTTGTAGCATTTTAAGAGCAGTGACACATACATATCCTCCATATCCATCATCCAAAGCTCCCCTCCCATATAACCAAGGGTCTCTTCGTACGGCTTTCAATGGATGTAATCCTTCAGACCATAGATTAGGCCTAGATGGTTGTTTATCTAGATGTGAATAGAAAATCACTTCTCCAGGACCCGTACCTTCGACTGTAACTAAAAGAACGGGAGTTCTTTCCTCTATACGATGTATTTTGTATTCCATTCCTTCTAATTCTTGATCTACTAACCATTTTGTAAATAATTCAATTGTCGCATCAAGTTCTCCTTTTTCTCTCCAATTAGGTTCGAAGCTAGGGGAAAGTGCTTCTATCTTAATAAATTCAGTCAAACTCGGGAGTATTGATTCTTCCCATAACTCATCTGATCTAGCCACTAACCTATCCAAGTCCACGGTCATGTATCCTTCTTAGGTGGTTCAGTCTTTGAATCTTTGATTCATAGTTCCTGCTTTGAGGGGCCACAGATAGGAATTTTACCCTTAGAAAAGGGACAGTGATTACACGGCCCGGAAGATTCGATGTTCAGAGGCGGATGATTGGTGATATTTTCTTCGGGATTAAGTTCAATAGAGGCAACCTGGATTAAAATTTCATCTAACTCTTTCTGGGCTTTCAAAAATAAATCTTCAGGATATTCGACCAATCTTCCAGTCACTCCAACCCAAATTGCAGGACGTAAAACTCTACGAGGATGTGCTTTTTTCTGTTCAATCCTTTCTAATGCTCTGTAATAGAGTGCTAACTGCATTCGATGATGATGTAACATAGAATACTCTGCTTCACATGCTGGTTGATATGATTCATTGCCAAGAGATTCGAATAATCCCTCCGATTGATTAGAAAATAATCTTGATACTTCTTCTGTCTTCAAATCAATTGGACGGATTGATGGTCCTTCAATACTGTTCGTGCATAATACAAGGTCAATTAGCCCATCCATTAGAACTGATACTTCATTGATTGATGAGAGTTTATCAGTACCTCTCGGAGTCCAGCGCCCTCTAGTAATTCCATTAAGTGGGACTTTGAAACTAATATGAAAAGGTAGTTCGGTTCTCAAACCCTCGACTCTCTCATCATCAATAATTTCGCCAGATACTAGCCTCCCTAGTTTACTATTAGATAGCCTATTAGTCATCTCAATTACTGAATCATTCATTTTTGAGGCAATGGAATCATTATCAAGCAATTCAGAATATATTTTCTTATGAACTTCTGGATTATTTAGGCCATTGGAGTTCTTTTTAATCCAAGAACTAGGCAAATTCGGGGAACTCTCTGACAACGAACCAGGATTAGGAATACCAATTTCTACAATGCGATGAACGACGGAACCGAAAAGCGCAGGGTCAAAATGATTCTTTGATTTATCAATAGTTAATTGTTCCGAAATAGGTATTATTGGTGTTGAATTAAGGCCACCTCGTGTTTCAAACCAATGGCGTCTAGAACATTCAGATAATACAGAAAGACGATGTGGAGCTGTTTTGACCCTATAATGAGAATCTTTTCTAGCTATTAACTGCTGAACAGAATTGTTATCCATTGAAATTTTTGCTACATTGTCTTTGAGTGAGAGTTTTTCAAATGGTGTAAGAATTGCATCATTTGTTTGTGATTGATCGGCATTAAAGCAGTCTTCATCGTGCAGAACTATAATTCCGGGCAATAAATTACTTCCTAGGAAAGAATTTTGAATCATTGTAAAAGGATTCAGATATCTTGCATCTTTTTCACCTAAGTTTCCAATCGGATCTGCATAGGTCCAGATAGACATATCTTCATTTCTGTTTACAGAGCCCTGTCTAAGAGATTCTAACCATATTTGTCCTAATTGGGGAAGTGGACGTGTGTAAGACCAAGGAATTTTTAACCCATTTCTCGAATTATCTTCAATCCATGAGGTTCCTTTAGGAGACCCGACTATTATGAGACGATTTTTTGCTCTGGTTGCACCGACATAGAATAAACGTCTTGCTTCGGCATCT
>DAQW01000072.1:0-8984 GCA_002503045.1 Euryarchaeota archaeon UBA39
TGCCGGTTGGTGTGCTGGTCTTGACGTAAAATTGTGGATTTATGATATCAGCCATTGGATCAATCCATCTGGTACCAATGAACTTCACTATCAGGCACTTTTTGATGGGGCAGAATATCAAGAGACTTCGACAAATCCATACATTGTCGGAACAGTATGGATCGTTTATGAGCATAATATGACAAATCAAAATTCTGGTGCCTTCAATTCATTTGATTCATCAGTACAAACTCATGGCATGATTACTGCAAATCCCGATTTGAATGAAAATGCACTGATTAAGACTTCATAGGCACTGGCGTATTCATTTCTTCAAATTCACATACGATTGTATCTAAGTGATTATAGTCACTATCCCTCTTTATTGGTGTGAATCCACATCTAGCAATTGCTCTCTGTAATTCTACTTCACTTGCTAATACTTTGGTAGTTCCCGACGCACTAACTACGTTTTCTTCCATCATAGTTGAACCAATATCATCTGCTCCTGATTCGAGTGCAATTTGAGCAACATCGATACCCATAGTTGGCCAAGATGCTTGAATATGAGGAATATTATTCATAAAAATACGTGAAATGGAAACTTGGCGAAGATATTCAATCGGCCCTGACCCCAGTTCTCTACGGTTAGCACCACGATTTCTCCTACCGAAAGAGTTGTTTTCTAATTGAACTGGCCACGAAATGAATGATGTAAATCCTATTCCATTATTTTCTAATGAAGAACATTGTAATGAACGAATCCGCTCCATGTGTTGAATTCGATGGATCGGTTCTTCACCAAAACCGAACACACATGTTGCAGATGTTGTCAAACCATGATTTTGTGCTTCACTCATAACCTTCAACCAATTATCAGCACTTCCTTTCTTCGGAGAAATATCTAATCTTACTTCATCAACTAACATTTCAGCTCCACCCCCAGGTAATCCATGTAATCCTGCATTCTTCAAATGAAGAAGTACCTCGCTGGTTTTCATTCCAGTTACTTCTGCTATACCTTCAATTTCGATGGGGCTAAAACAATCTAAATCAATAGATGGATGATTCATTTGTAGATATTTGATTAAATCTGTATAATATGATAGTGGTAAATCTGGATTTACTCCTCCTTGCATCAATACTCTCGATCCTCCAATTTCTTCAAGTTCTCTAATTCTTGCAGAAATCTGTTCATTAGATTGAGTATACGTTTCCTTATGTCCTGGGGGACGATAGAAAGAACAAAATTGACAATTTATTGTGCATATATTCGTATAGTTCACATTACGATCGACTAGATATGTAACATAATTACCGGGATTGTGTAATTGTCTAATTTTCCTTGCTACTTTTGAAAGTGCAGGTTGTGGAGCGTTTTTGTATAATTCAAGACAATCTTCGATTGATATTGGTAGATGATTGCCATCTACAATTAAGTTATCAAGAATTTCATGCCAAGTTCTCAAATTTTTCACCTGATCCAATCAATGATTCTATCTCATCGATTTCCTTTGGGCAAGACGAAGTTAAAACAATAGGTCCTTCTTCAGTAATCAATATATTATCTTCAATTCTAACACCTATACCTGAATATCTTTCAGGAATAATTACATCATTTCTCCAACTTGCAAAATATAATCCTGGTTCAACTGTAAGTACCATACCATTTGAAAAAACAGGGCCTGGTTCATTATCTCCTTGTCTACCTCCTCCTACATCATGAACATCGAGACCAAGTAAATGCCCAGTACCATGCATGAAATAATTACGAAATGGTCCATTGAAATCTTCACCCAACGCTTCATCTAATGTACATTTTAAAATTCCTAAATCAATTAATCCTTGAGCTAAAACTTTTGATGCTGCTTCATGAAATGATTTCCATGGAGAGCCTACTTGGCATGCATTAATGGCAGCTTTCTCTGCAGCCAATACTAAATTGTAAATTTCTCTTTGAGGTTCAGTGAATTTACCATTAACAGGCCATGTTCTGGTAATATCTGATGCATAACCATCAATTTCACAACCTGCATCAATCAATACTAAGTCTCCATCATTAATATCGTCTTGATTAGTAGAATAATGCAATATTGTTGCATTATCACCACCGCCAACAATAGATGGATATGCCCATCGACTTCGATTAGAAACAAAATATCCTTCAATTACAGATTGTAAATGACATTCACTAACCCCAGATATACCTGATTTCATTGCAAGTATATGGGCTTCAGATGCTAATTCTGCAGACTTTTTCATAATTTCAACTTCACTTTCAGATTTTATTATTCGCAGTGTGTCAATAAATGGTCTAGCATCTAAACAATCGACATTATTATCGTAAATTAGATTGTCAATTTTTTCACTTATACCGTCCAAAAAGTAAACAGTTTCAAAATTATCCAATTGAATATACTGTAAAAAATCATCATTAAATGAATTAATACTGTACGCATCATCTATTGGCATTTGTCTAGATGCGTAATCTGGTCCAAGAATCCTGCCTTCCCAAATCTCTGATTTAGTATTATTTTCTTTAACATACAATGATGTTTTCCATCCAGATTCAAGATTCTGGGCAACCCAAATTGATCCCGGTTTGTCCCATCCAGATAAATATAGAATGTATGAGTTAGCTCGAAAAGGAAAATTAGTATCATTAGAACGACGCATCTTGTTATTAGTTGGAATGATAACTAATGATCCCAGAGGTAATTGATCAAGGAACGCTGCTTGTCTACTACAGTATTCATCATGTGAAAATGGAAGAATCACTCGCTCACCGTACTGTTGCACTAGTCTTCTGTTCTTGATTCTGTGGTTTCTACTGTAGATGAATTCCATTGTCGAATAATAGGTGTTTTAGATGATTTACGTGACATGTAGAAGAATGAGATAATTGTGCATAATAAAATGAATACTGAAATTCCTGCAACAATTTTAGTAGGGGTTGACGAATCATTAGGATCCGAAGGCGTACCAGCAATACCTATAGTGACTGTAACCCAATCAACCGCACCGTCGTCATCTTCGACCATGAGAGTTAATTCATGCATCTGATTATCATTATCGGGACGTGATAGAATTCTATCGATTCCGGACATCATTGGATTGCCATCTAAGAACCAAGTATATGTTAAATCATCAATATCGTTTTGTGTGTCAGTTGAATATCTAGCATCAACATTCCAACTAAGTTCATTTGTTAACCTAATTACTTCACCATCATCAACAGGTACTGAATCTATCCTAATATTGGCCTCTGGTCTGATATTAATGATTGAAATTATGATTGATTGCGTAGTTGAATGAGATGCTGAGTCAATTATTGTTAGATTGAATTGAAATTTTCCAGATTTACTAGCATCGTAAGTAAATATTCCATTAGAATCTCCAATGACTGAAATTGGTGTTGAATATGGATCATCTATTTGCTGATATGACCAAAAATACTGAAGATTTTCTCTACCCCATTTAGGATCATATGATGAAGATGCATCAATAATCAACAATCCTATCTTTTCATTAATTGTTGAAGGTGCATCGATATCAATAATTGGTGATAATAAATCCAATTTTGAGTTTATACATCCAATAGTATTACTCCAGTTATTTCCGTCACCTAGTTGATAGAAAATAGAAATCCATCCATCGTCATATGATGAAAGATTGAAAGAAATCATTGACTTCCCATTAACAATATCAATATTAGATAATTGAATGTCGTCAGTACTTATGTTATCTAAGGTAATAGAATTTTGATTTAGTACTCCATTTTTACAGTATTCATTATTTTCATTATTACTAATTATTGATGATCGAAGAATGAATAGTTCAATCGTGTTTGGAAAATTAACAACACTTGCAATTTCAATTGTTGATGTGGTGATTATATCTATATCATGAATAGGTAATGTCATTCGAGTATTGGTTTGTTCACCGTTATTTGCTTCAATAATTAATCGATGAACTGATTTATCACCGTTTTCTGAATGTAAATAAATTTCCATAATACATAGACAGGGACTAATAATATGGTGATTTACAGGAATATTGTAGTTTGAAATTGATTGATTTATCACTATTGATCCATTATATCGAATAGTTCCTTCATCAATTACTGAATATGTAATATTTACAATACTTGTAGACATCAAATTCAATGATATATTGATAACACCGCTTTCTGTGAATACCTGGTAATATCCATCATCAAAATCAATTAGTGATTCACTTGAATAATGAATTTGAGAATCACTAACCAATTCATCCGATGAAAATGGTACCAATGTTAGTATCAGTGATGCCAAAATGATGGTAGTCAGCTTGGTACCCACATGCTACGTTTACCCATTATGGCAATAACAATTACTTCAAAATGTTCGATTAAGCAAAATCATCACAGATTTCACCTTGTTTAGGGAATGAACTACTATCTTTAGGATTTGAATTATAATCACATTCACATCGGTTGCTTATACCGTCACCATCACTATCTATGTTAGCATCACTAGGGTCCATAGGATCGAAAGAGAAGTAATATTCCCAACCATCCCACATTGTGTCGCCATCGGAATCCTTGTGAAACACTTCGTATCCATCTAACAATCCATCAGGACATCGATCACCATTACACATATCAGAGTCATTGTACACAGGTGAGGTCCCATTTTGATATTCTTCATAGTTAGTATAATTCTCTAAATCATCGTAGAAACTAACACCATCGGGACTATTAGGATCAATATGGCATGTTCCAGTACCACCATTCCATGAAGGGCAATATCGATTCATTAAGGCAGTACGATTGAGACCATCATTATCAAAATCTTCATCTCCGTCTAATATTCCATCTAAATCAGAATCTGGCATTCTAGGATCAAGAGGGCCTCTAGCTCCAATTAGTTCCAATGACATATTGTCAACTAGTCCTTCATTCAAAGCAGCCTCAGTAGCTGCAGTCTCCCATCCATCAGGTAATCGATCCCCATCAGAGTCGTCGTTAACAGGATTGGTGTCCCACCTATCTGGAACTTCTTGAGTATTCAATAATGAATCATTATCGATATCGTATAATCGATCAGGAGGTGTATTCTCAGCAGGATTTAATGCCCAACGTCCATTTTGTGGTATATTGAATCCGCTAAGATTCATTTCACTAACAAAATATTTCGGATCAGGTTGGCCATCACCATCTCGGTCTCCACCAGATTGGAATCCAGTTCTGAAATTATCCCATAACCAACCTCCGGGTCCCTTCCCACACTCTGACATAACTTCACAACCAGGTGGTAGCCAATTGCCTGTAGAAATCCATAGTGAGTGAGTTTTCTTATTATCCATTGTACTAGTTACTTGCATCTCCCATCCATCAGGCTGTCCATCACCATCTGTATCGTTATTTTTAGGATTAGTCATATCTTGCCAAGGTCTTGGTACAAATAATGTTTCAGCACCATCATTTAATCCATCATCATCAGTGTCAGAATTATTCGCATGAGTAATGTACTGGTCTTCACCAGCAACTACCTCTTCACCATCTGCTAAACCATCATTATCTGTATCAAACATTGAAGCATTAGTAGTATAGTCGTATAATATTCCATTGTATGTCATTTGATGTCCGTCGATAACCTCAACTCGATCATGTAAACCATCAGAATCTGTATCTTCATTTGATGCATTTGTAGCATGAATATAGTATTCATCTGCATCAGTTAATCCGTCATCATCCGTATCTATTGATCGAGGATCAGAAGTAACTAAGATTTCTACAACACCCTTCTCAACAACTAAAATATTCCACCCCTTTACTTCGATGCCATCTATTAATCCATCATAATCAGTATCTGGAATTAAAGGATCAGTAGATCGACCTACTGCCACACCATCATCATTGAATTTAGATTGATATTCGTCCAAATTGGTGTACTTCTCTGTTTCTTCAACGATTGTCATCCAAACATATGATCGAGTCTTTACCTCATTCTCTACAGTAACATCATCAATCGGGTCTTCAGTTCCCATATCATCAATTCCATCATACAATTTTTGTGCAGGAATTGAATACACATATCCACTAACTGGTGCCTTCAATGGAATGTTAACATATTGGCTATTTTCTACAATCTTTGCCCAAGCTACAGTTGTATTCACTGTAACGTATTGTCCCAACTCCACAGTAATTGATTCAACTTCGGCAGTACCTACTAATTGATCAAATCGAACAGCTCCATCTCCATCAATATCGTAACCATCCATATCAGGATCTTCTACAGAATCATCAAACTTAGGGTGTAGACCTGAACTAAATTCCCAGCCGTCGGGCATACCATCATTATCGGTATCTGGATCAGATGGATCAGTGAAATTTTCAGGGCCCCAATTAATGGCTACTTCATATTCTGCCAAATTACTTAATCCATCATCATCACCATCGGGAAATGAATCAGATGCATTTGAAGGGTTCAATAAATCATTGAAACAGTATTCGAATCCATCTGGCATACCATCTCCATCAGTATCCCAATCACTAGGACCGTTTAGACGGCCGTCGCCATCCATATCTTCGGAGAACCATGAAACATCGGATGCACTTTGTAAATTACTTGAGAAGGGCCCTAACATACCCTGAAGAGCAGGATTTTGTCGAACTCCACAATGATTTTCTAATGTTAATGAACCAAATGTAACTTCAACTTCATCTGAAATTAAATCGTTATCGCTATCCTGTTCCAACGGATTAGTGCTATATTGTTCTTCGATATAATTATTCAACGTATCCTGGTCTAAATCGAGTACAGCATCACATGAATTTCGTCCGATTACTGTGAGATTCAAATCCCACTCTTCTTGTCCAACTGATTGAATTACTGATGCTTCAACATCAGGAGTCAATAGTGAGCAATCCCAATTACCATCTAATGGGTCGAATAGTCGAATTGTACCTGTTGGTGTAATTTCTTCATAGGTATATTCACTCTCCCAACGATCATTCAATCTATCTCCATCAGTGTCCTTTAGGTTAGGATTAGTGCCAAGTTCAGCTTCTTCTCTGTTTGTTAATCCATCGCGATCGGGATCTCCATCAGGACCATTATTCGGATCTGGAAACGTTTCATTTTGTTCCTGATCATCTGTATCTGGAGCATCTGGATTACCTCCAGTAATCTCATCATTTGATGCAGTACCATCATCTAAAGGATCTAAACCATTAGCAATTTCCCAACCATCACTAAGGTCATCACCATCAGTATCAGGATTTCTCCAATCAGTTCCATACAAGGTCTCTTCCATTCTATCAGATATGCCATCTCCATCTTCATCATTGCCTTCTTCAAATGTAGATTCTTCATCAAAAATCAAGTCATTACTTGCAGGCTCATAACCACCTACCTCAGTAGTTGAAATTCCAGAATCTACGACAGTATACGCACCTGCTAAACAGAGTGTAGATACAATCGCTACAACAGCCCATTGATTGTGGTCGAGTGGCATATAATCACCATACCCTCATATGGGGCATCTATCGCAACATCAGATGGGATAAAAGGTTTCACAGAACTTGATTACACAATTAATCCAGATTTTGAACGATTTCACGCCTGGATTTTATTATAATTTCAACAATATTTTCTTCAATTGATTCTACATGAATAGACCCCAGTATGCCATTATTACGTTGCCATGCATGGAGTATTATACCTGCAATTATTGGCCATGGAATATTGAATTGAAAAATAATTCGATTATCACTGTCAAAATTGTTGGCAGATACAAGTTTACCCAAACCATTCGATTCAATTCTATGATTAAACCACAACTTGAATTGTTCATAGTTATCCAAAAGATATCTTTGTTCATCTATGTTACATGCTCGAATTGATGCTATGCATACAACATTATCCAACATATTAGCAAAATCATTAATCTCAATTAGTGGATCATCTACATTTTTAATTGATAATTCATTTAGTGTATAATAGAATTCATGAAACACTTCAGTAGGTATTGTAGTAATCGGAATTCCATCTCTAGAAGGCCAACCTACACCTTCATCAATATTCAATGATATTGGGATTTCGTGTGTAAAATCAAGTGAACGTTGTTGTACTCTTGTGTATGGAACATCAATTGGCTCAAATGTTACAGATGCATTGGAGCCCCCATCATCCCTCCAATGATATCTCAAAGATTCATTGATTAGTGATTGTAAATATGCACATATTTCGCCGACTTCTATCGATACCATGAGTGGTCTTTCGATATGGAATGAATAAGGCCATTGAATTGATGTTACTAGCCCTCTACCAAGATATACACGTTCAGATGCCCATTTCTCAAATGCATTAACATAATGTTTTGTTTTTGAAATACCAAAAAATCCTTTCTTTGCATCCCATTTTGAATATGAAAATTTAAGGGAATTAGATAATGATGCATGTGCTAATCTTCTAGCTAATGTTGAATCAACGATTGATTCTAACTCATGAAAGAATTGAAACAACCACTCATTTTTACAACAAAATATACTACCATATTCATGGTGAATTATACCTTTATTTTCAGAATGTATAATAGAATCTAATAGTGGATGATGAATATTTGTTGAATCGTCAGAATTGGTTACTATGGGCATATTATCGTTCCGTTACAGAGCCTCTTCTGAATTTTACATTCAAATCACCAGGTGATTTTTTGGCCTTTCTTGGTGGACCCTTAACTTGTGGTTTCTGAGATGGTGCTTCAGTTCGATGCATTGGCCTATAGTGTACAGGACCGACCAATCTTTCCATTGCCGGCATATCAGAGTTGTAAGGTTTAGGACGTCGTAGCCACCATCGATTAGGCAATGGCTGAGTTCTAGGCAAATCACTATCTCGAAGAGATTTCATCCTTTCAACCATGAATGCTTTCCATGCTCTTTCACGCATTGGTCTATTACGCTCTATGAGCCAAAGTGGCATCCCGACATCAAAAATAATGCCACCAATTTCAACCAA
>DAQW01000072.1:9376-17403 GCA_002503045.1 Euryarchaeota archaeon UBA39
AATCGATTAGACATCATTACCATTAATGGTTGATTTCTATGCTTGACTTCTCTTCCTGCTTGGTTTTTAAATCGAACAGCTGCACCATGAGTTAGTAATAATATAAAAGAAGTAAAACCTGCATATCGTGTATTTCCTGTTTCTAACAATATTACCGCACCAATACTAAGCCATACTAATGGAAGAATAAACCATCGAACTACTAATTGAGCTAATGATATGCTAATATGAGGCGGTACCATTCTTTCTACAGCTTCATGTGCAACTGCTAACGCATTTGCATTAAGCGCTTCATCCATTCCACCCTTTACTGCTAATCCAACGTAAGCATTAGCTGGTGCTTGATCTAACCACGGTTTTTTATCGGCAACTGAACCTACGGCAAGAGCCACCTCAAATTCATTGACATCAGCCTTTAATCCAAGAATAGATGATAGTGCCATGACTCTTGGATCTTCAGGAGATACCTGTTGTAGATCTCTGAATATTTCCAAAGCATCATGCCATTCCCCTATATCTAGACAACATAATGCACATGCTATTCTTGCTCTTACACTATTTGGATATCTTCTGACTAAACCTACTGCAAGTTGTAATGCTTCATCTGATCTTCTCTGTGCTCGTAATTGAGCTACTGAAGAAATAAGGGCAATATGAGCAAGTCTGTTACGATGTACGTGTCCAATTTCGCTCATTGGATCCCATGATTCTAATTTAGATTGTAATTCCTTAATATGGTCAATAGTAGGTTCATTCTCCCAATCATACAAATCATCATCTGTTACCCGGTCAGCCCACGGATCTAACCATTCTGAAACGAATTCTACTAATTCAGGTTCCTCATCATTATCATCCATAATTAGCCCTTTCAGTGTTACTTTAGCCGCATCTAATCTTCTAGAAGCAATATGGCCTACTGCAATAATCATTCTAGCTTCATCATCCTCTCCACCTTGTTGAGCGAGTACGGTTTTAGCTGTCTCAATTGCATTAGGCCATAATCCACGCATGGCATATTCAAACATCCTTGCGCGTGTTCGCTCTAATCGCAGTAAACTCTCATCAGCCGATACAGAATCTGTTTGAAAACGACGAAGAGTTGCAATATCGTCATCAATTGCAGCACGCATTACATAATCTCTAATCCAATTTCCACTTGTTGTTCTAGCAGCACCACTTCTTCTTTCATCGGGTGCTAAATCAAATTTAGTAGAACCAACTGTATTCCATCTACCAATAGATAGTAGCCAAGTCAAAATGAATACTCCTTGACCCACTGCAATAAAATTCCAGGTTTCTTGCAGAAGCATTAATTCTACTTGTGCAGCTGTTAGGAATTCGGATGAATTAGCATAAGGCATTAATTCAGCCCATTCCTTGTATACTGTCATAATAAGAAGTAGAACTGAATATCCAGCGAATCCGGCCAATCCAAATGCAATAATCCTAGACTGTACTATACTTTCAGCACGAATTTCTCTAGGCTGGCCTAGAACAACTCCACCAATTCCTCCAATCACCTGACCACCTAGGAAGAGGTTCCTAATCATTTCAAAAATTAGAGCTAGTCCCACTACTGATACATTCAACATTAGATAAGCGGCTAAAACTAATGAAAGACTCTTTAGATCTACTAATTTACTAAGAAATTCATTACCTTCTACGAACATCAATAAAGTATTTCCAATTATTCCTCCCAAGTCAAGAATAAATCGTAAATTATCTGGATTTTCTAATCTAGTCCATGCTAAAGTAATAATTCCATTTAATGCAGCAAGTGGCATTGTCCCTAGGAATAATACCAAAATTGTAGAATTTATTCTTTTGACAATTGTAGGTTTATCAGGATCAATCGGAGTTGGATTGCCTCTAATTGTACGATATTTATTACGAACTAACATGTTCCAAGATGCGCCCATTATTCTTCCATATGCCACTATTGTTGGCAACATGAATACTAGTAGACCCAATGATGCCCATTCAATCGTTACCAAGACTCGATTCATCTCGATTCGCTCAGAATTTGATACCCAACGCCCATATCTTACATCTTCAATTTCTTGAGTAACAGGATCAGTTATCAGTTCTGATTGTGCATTACATGCTTCTTCATCTAATACATCAATAACAGGCAATGGCGAATGTATCCCCCTAGTATCAATACATACAAATGAATCAATAGCAATATCGAAATTAAAGGTAGCAGAATTTGACCATTCATCTCTCATCGAATTCTCTACTTCGTCGTCAACTGAATTATGTTCAGCAATTCCAAGATAAGCTACTGGTAAAATCAATACTGTAATTACAATAATTACACTTAGAACATTTAGAAACCATTCCCTAATGGTCACAATTGAATCTGCTGCACTTTTTCGCGAAATTTGAGCATATAGTGAAATAAATGGAGAGAGTATAATTGGAAGAGACAATAGAAAAGCAGTAATCAGCAATACTGGTTGATAGTACGTAGGACCTCGATTCCATATCAATGAATCATCAATAACATCTGTTAAAATAATCAAAATACCTGCCATTGCCATCAAATATAACAATACACCAATTAACACAGGTCTTGGCTTGATAATTTTCAATGCATCTGATCTATTCTTAGTCAATCTATGAACTTCGTAAAAACCATCATCAATTTCGAATGCTACTTGTAAATTCGACAAAGAACTTGGTAACAAAAATCTCCATAATAATAGACTAGTAATAATACCAACAATTATCGGTAATAATAAATCTAAATTCAATCCACTGGTAGAAATAATAACTACTTCATCAGCACTAACGGTTGATGTCATAAAAGACAAAACACCCAAGGAGAGCACTGTTGTTAGTGGCCTCATAGTTCATCGGGGAATGAATCAGCCATAAATCGATTCGCATGGATGTTTACGAATTTCGTAGGAATCGTTCGATTCTATCAAATGCCTCATTCAGCGTATCTGGATCTGCTAAATGTACTAGACGTACATGACCTGTACCACGTTCTTTACTGAAACCCGAACCATGAACAAGTAACACTTTTTCTTCATTAAGTAAAGATAATACAAACTCCTTGTCATTATTTTCCCACTTAGGATGAGTTATTCTGACAAACATGTAAAACGCCCCCCCTGTAGGTTCAACTTCCAATCCATCAATAGATTCTATACGGGATAATGCAATTTTCCTGCGTTCCATTACTATATTCTTATGATTATTCATCCAATCTCTATTACTTGTCAATCCAGCCAAATATCCCATCTGGGCTGGAGTAGAGGCGCACAATCTTGATCTCAACAACCTTTCAATTGAATCTCTTACTTCGATTAGAGAATTTATTGGATCATGTAATGCCATGTATCCAATTCGCCAACCGGGGGCATAGTAAACCTTGGAAACACCATTCAAAGTGATTACAGGAACAGTAGTGGATTTCGAAGCAATAGAAACTTGATGACCAGTAAAATCAAGTCCATCATAAATTTCATCTGCAATTATCATACAATTAGGGTATTGTTCTACAATTGAAATGATTTCATCAATTTCATTAGGAGTCATTACATTACCAGTCGGATTATTTGGATTAATCAAGACCAACATACGAACATCATTGTTCATTCGATTTCGAATATCTTCGATATCTACTTTCCATGAGTCATTTGGATTAAGGTTATACTCTTCTGTAATCGCTCCAGACATTTGTGGATATGCCATATACGGTGGATAATGAGGACCAGGGGCAAGAATCCTATCACCTTCAGTAAGAACCGCTGAGAAAATTATCTGTAATGCTTCTGTTACGCCATGAGTAACATATACATCGTTAGAAGTACATGTCCATCCCTTAGCTACTTCATCATTTGAAATCGCTTGACGTAATTCTGGAACCCCATACGATCCAGAATACCCATTTTGACCAGAACGAAGAGATTTAACATAAGCATCAACCATATGTTCAGGTGTAGACAATCCTGGATAGGCGATAGGATCTCCAATATTTAATTTCAAAATCTTATGGCCCTGCTCTTCAAGTTCCATTGCAGGAACTACTACATCACGAATAGCATATTCTATTGATTTTGAACGAGGAGATGAAGGAATCAAACGAGATCCTCCAATTTATGTCCAGCCATGTCCAATATGACTTCAAAATGTTTCAAATCTACAGATTGTACAGAAAGGCGTTGACCACGACGTAATAATGCCATATCATCTAGTTGAATTTCATCTCGTAATTCCGGTAATGTCACAATCTTATCGAATGTTAGAACAGGTTCAATATCGACCATGAACCAACGAGGGTTTTCTGTAGTTGATTTAGCGTCATAGTATTTTGAATGAGAATCCCAAGAAGTGAAATCGGGGTAACCTTCGCGACTGACAATTGCAACCCCTGCTATATGTGGGGGCTTACAATTTGAATGATAAAAAAGTACATAATCGCCTTCCTTTAACTGGTCTCTCATCATATTTCGTGCCTGATAGTTTCGAACACCATCCCAATGTGTCCATTCATCTTCAATCAATTGTGTCCACGGATAAACATCAAGTTCTGATTTCATTAACCAATACGCGACCATATATTCACCTGCGGGGGTTTAAAGTTTGAAAATGTTGCATTTGTTCACCAAGCTTCATCTCCAGGTAATTCGGCATCAATTGCCTTATTTTGTGATGGAAATACGTTTTGAAGTCCAATTTTACGAGTCATGGCTGAAGATCCCCCTGTTAAGCCATAATCTAACTTAACCATTAATGCGTAAATTGCAGGGAGTAATAATAAAGCGCTAATAGCAGCTACTACAAGTAAAATCATGATTGTATAGATGAATGGTTTAACAGCAGGAATTGGGATTAGCAATGCACATCCTAAACCTGCTAGTGTACAACAAGCAGCTTCTACAAGTGACATACCTGTTGAGGATGCTGCAACTCTGATTGCATCTAAATCTCCACCTAATTCGCGTACACGATTAGCAATATGAATGGAGAAATCAACGCCAACGCCTACTAAAATTGATCCGATCATTACTGTTACAAGAGATAATTCCACATTCTGTAAATCCATTACCATCCATTGCATTGCAACAGTAAATACAACTGGCAGCGTAGTTAAAAATGCATAATATCCATCTCTAAATACAAATCCAAGTGTCAATAATGTAAACAATAATGCAAATCCAAGAGATGTCCATTGAGAATCTACTATCTCTTCATTAACAGCAATTGTAACTGCTGCAACTCCACTAAGATCGTATGCAGTAATGTCACCCTTTCTGTCTTGTGCTGAAAAACGATTCACTTCATTTACTGATTGTTCAGTGGATTTAACATCCATAAATGGCATATCGATGTAGATTAACGATCGTTCATAATCAGAAGATATGAATAACTGTCTGGTTTCAACTGTTAGTGAATTATAAAATACATACAATAGGAAATTTTGGGCTTGTAAACCACCATTATCATCTTGAGCATCAAGTAACTGGAGTGCTTCCCAAAATGTGGCATCTTCGGCAGCTTCACGTCCGAAAATCAAATCTGCAACGTCCTTAACTGGTTGTGGGGCAGGAGTATCATCTATTTGGTCAACAAATTCGTTACCACTAACATTGACTGATACAGATATTGATTTCATCAAGAAAACTACACTCACAGCCGTAGTTTTGTTCACAAGATTAACATCTGCCTCGAGTTGATCGATACCTTGAAGATTTTCAAATGGGTCATCAGCATCTGCAGCAAAACTAGGAGTTGCTCCAATGTCACCTTCAACCAAAATAAAGCCAGCTTGCCCTGCATCAAATTCGTCAGAATATTGCTTCATTTTCCTTACGGCAGCATAATCTACGAAAGGACAATTGGGGTCACCCTCCAAACAATTTTCATCATCAGGAGCCATTTCTAGTAACTCGATATTTTCTTCAACATTAGTTCGATTATACATCGCAGATAATAACATCAGTACCAAAAATAATGAAAGAGCAATTTTAGCATAATTTACTGGACCATTCACTGCAGTTTTGAATAATCTCATAGGAGGGTGGCTTGGTTTTTTCAGATCTAACAACATTGTCAAATTAGGTACCATTAACATTGTCATAATATATACTACTACAATACCCAATGATAGACCGTAACCTACGGTTTTAATTGGAGACATAGGAGTTGAAACTAAGGACAAAAATCCGATAATTGTAGTCACTGCAGATAAAAATACAGCTCGCCCAGTAGATTGTAACGCTTCTGCCATTTTCTCTTGCGGAGTCCCTATGGATTCTGCATATCTATTAGTAATATGTAATCCATATGAAACTCCTAATGCAAGTACAATAGGACCTACAATAATCACTGTCATAGTCACTTCAGCATCGCTCCATCCAATCAATCCTAATGTTATCCAAACAGAACATAAAGTAGGCAACCCTGATATTATGACTACTTTGATTCCTTGAACAGGACGAACTCTGCCAGTTTGGAAGATATCACAATGGAATAGAAATAAAACCAATGCTACTGCAACTATTCCATAAGGAAATATTTGCCAAAATAATTTGAATGAATATTCTGTTACAGAATTAGTAATAGGAACAGGTCCAGTTAATGTCATAGTTAGATTAGATTCGTTCCAATTATTCTCATCACGTAAATCATTAATATCATTCTGTGTATTCGCAATAAGTTGACCAATTGGATAATCATCAATGCCATCACCATCCTTATCCAGGTTCTGAGAAATAAATACAATAATTACAGCTCTATTCCAAAATTTAGCTTTTTCATCTTCCTCAATTGTACCATTTTGATTGGTGTCAAAATCTACTTTATTCACTAACTTAGATTGAGCGTTTTCAGGTAATTCTCCAACAATTCGATCGATTGTATTTTGATTATCTGGAATGGCATAATTACCTAAAATATCTTGATTATCGTCAACAGTTTCGTTAAAATCTTCACTTAATTCTTCATTACCTGTAGCAGTTGCTAAACCGCTGAAAAATGCCTTAGATACACGTACAGCACTACTGTTTACTTCTTTAATCACAGTTGAAATAGATAAAATTGCAATTACATTGTCTTCTTCACCATTATCTTCGGGATGTACATTTAATCGTCTTTCAACTTCATCCATTTGTTTGAGAATAGCATAGTCTGTAACATTACTACTTTCAGATTCAACATAAATTACCATAACATTAGTGGTCCAATTATTTTGAACACGAGCGATATCTCCAGTAATTGGACTATCCTGAGGCAAATATACTTCTAAATCTCCATTGACATTTAAAGAAGGTTCAGTCGAACAGGCTGCTCCATACCATTGATCCCCATCAATTGTATCTTCAGTACTAGACCATCCTCTTCTACAATCGTTCATACCTGATTCTAAACCCATGAAAAATGTGAGTAATAAGCATGCAATTACAGTCATTAATGGAAAGCGAGTGAGAATACTAGTCGATGACATTGAACTTAATTCTCTCTTAAATTTACTAGGTGCTGCAAACATTGCATCTATAGCAGCTACACGATCAAAATTTTCAAATCTAGATTTGATACCTGAAATTGGTGAATTGTCTACGTTGTCAGTAGATAATTCGCCATCATTCGATGATGAATCTGACCCTGCCATCTAACTCCACCGGCCTTAACAGTCATCAAAGGCGTTTGAACACTGCGCCTTACAACTAGATTCTTGGCCAATTAATTCGCAATCGTCAAGAATGTAACCATTTACGACTGTACGGTGAGGAGACATGGGTCGGCCACGAATCGAAGAGAAACGATGGTCGATTGACTTGGAAAAAAAAATACAAGAAGAACACTATAGTGGTGATAATCTAAGGTATTCATTTAATCCTAATTCAGGTAAAGAAATATTCGTAATCGATACTCCTCCACCATACCCAAGTGGTACATGGCATATTGGGGCAGTAGCTCAATATTCAATGATTGATGTAATTGCTCGAAGTCAAAGATTACTAGGTAAAGAAGTATATTTTCCATGGGGAGTAGATAGAAATGGAATCAATATT
>DAQW01000072.1:17602-27561 GCA_002503045.1 Euryarchaeota archaeon UBA39
AAGTGGTACATGGCATATTGGGGCTGTAGCTCAATATTCAATGATTGATGTAATTGCTCGAAGTCAAAGATTACTAGGTAAAGAAGTATATTTTCCGTGGGGTGTAGATAGAAATGGAATCAATATTGAATTTACTGTTGAAAAAAATACTGGTCGAAAGATGAAGACATATGATCGACAAGAATTTTTGGAATTATGTCAATTGACAATTGAAGAATATACTCAAGCTATGAGAAATACAGCTAAGCGAGTTGGATTATCATGCGATTTTAGTCGTGAATATCTAACTGATGCCCCTGATTATCGTGCTGTTACTCAAGCAATTTTCATCGAATTATTCAAGAGAGGGCATATTATTGAAGATCTTCGTCCTAATTTGTATGACCCGGTTGAAGGTACCACCATTGCAGATGCTGAAGTTGAGAGATTGAGTAGAGATACGAAATTAGTTGACGTAATTTGGAAAACTGAAGATGGTGAAGATATTGTTATTTCGACTACTAGACCTGAACTAATCTGTGCTTGTGGGATTGTTGTAGTACATCCGGATGATGATAGATATTCACATTTAGTCGGTAAACGAGTAAATTTACCTGTCACGGTTGAAGGTCGAGAAAAATTTGTACA
This sequence comes from Euryarchaeota archaeon UBA39, assembly GCA_002503045.1. GTDB lineage: Archaea > Thermoplasmatota > Poseidoniia > Poseidoniales > Thalassarchaeaceae > MGIIb-N2. Next base: position 18,230 of record DAQW01000072.1, read on the forward strand.
TATAGCAACCCATCCTTCAGTCAAAAGTGAATTCGGATCTGGAATATTGATGGTATGTTCATTTGGAGACCAAAATGACGTATCAATTTTCAGAGAATTGGGCCTCACTCCCTTTCAAGCAATTGATCTAGATGGTAATATGACTTCGATATCTGGACCGTTATCTGGAATGTCAGTTATGGATGCAAGAGAACATGTTATTTCTGATCTTGAATCAAGGTCACTTATTTCATCTGTTGAAAATAAGTTACAAGATGTACCAGTATCTGAACGTGGTAAAAACCCCATTGAAATCATTTTATTGAAGGAATGGTATGTGAGACAAACTGATGTTCTTGATCGTGTAATGGAATTATCTGAACAAATCACTTTTCATCCACCAAGAAATCGCCAATTCCTAATAGATTGGATGCAAAATATAACAATTGACTGGCCAATTTCAAGACGTCGTTGGTACCATACTGAAATCCCCATTTGGTATGATTCAAGCGATACTAGAATCATTGTACCACCTACTGGAACCTATGTTCGTCCATGGGATGAATTACCCCCAGAAGGTAGTATTGTAATCGATAGAGTATCAAGAGATATTCTTGGTAATTATTCTGAAATGAAAGATGAATTAGGTGAATTAAGAGGCGAAGAAAAAGTATTCGATACTTGGATGGATTCATCAAATTCTAACCTCTTCGTTTCTGGCTATCTAAACGAACCAGATGTATTCGAACGGGCTTTCCCAACTGGCCTGAGACCTCAAGGAAAAGAAATCGTTCGAACTTGGCTATATTATACACTGCTAAAATCAACATTGTTACTGGACAAACCCGGTTTCCAGCATGTATGGATAGATGGTCTAGGAATGGATCCCTGGGGACGTAAAATGTCAAAATCATTAGGTAACGGAATAGATGCTGATTCAGTATTAGAATGTGGTGCTGGAGGACGTACAGGATCTTGGAAAGTAAAGGGCCCTGAAGGTAAGCAAGTACATCTTACTGCAAAGAAAATTGGTTCTGAATGTTTCAGATTATGGAAAGCATGTGATGCACAGGTAGGTGACGATTTCCATATTAATCCTGAAGAAATAGAATCCAGATATTTTGGAGTATTATCCAAACTATTCAATGTAGCTAGATTCGCCTCACAGTTTGATGTACCAACTGATTTATCCACTATTCCACTCAATCTTAAAATTGAAGACAAATGGATTTTGAATGAATTTGGTCGAACGTTATCTAATGTAAAAGAATCATGGATTAATATTGACATTTACAATGCTACTCAATCAATCAAAACATTCGGAACCGGATTATTAGCAAGCCATTATCTAGAAATGGTGAAAAAACGATTGTATGATGGAGATCAAGCTGCAGCATGGACTATCCATAGAATTTTTAGAGACTTAATGTCTGTATTTTCACCAGTTTGTCCTCTGTTTACACACCATGTTACTACAACAATATATGGTATATCTGCAGTAGATATTCGAACACACCCTACGCCTGTTGAAATTACATTTGATCATGATTCAAGTATTACTGATGACATTGTTTCATTTAATGCAATGGTATGGAAAGCTAAGGCCGATGCTGGAACCAGTTTAGCCGCCCCTATTTCGGGAATTAAGATACCCGATAAGATTTCTCAATTCACGGATATTTTAATTTCCATGCATAAGATTGAGTAATCATAACACATCTTTGTTGACTACTGATTTTGGTATATCCCCGTTGAAAAATGTAATGAGTAAGTTTGCCATTTCTAAACCGATTCGTGACTGCGCTTCATAAGTTGCTGCACCGATGTGGGGCGTACCATGAAAATTCGGATGTTGTAAAATTGGATGTGTTGTTTCGGGTTCATTTTCAAACACATCAAGAGCACATGAACTAAGGGTTCCATCTTCTAATGCCTTTAACGTATCATCTTCGTTTACAATTCCACCTCGGGCACATGAAACTAAATGATTCCCACATTCTATTCCATCTGCGCCTACCTTAGGCATCAATGATAATGTATGCGAATTAACCAAATGATGTGTTTCATCAGTTAAATTACAATGGACTGCAATATGTGTACAGTTTCTAAAAACATCATTAACATCATCATGTAAAATACAATGTTGTTCTTCTGCAATATTGATTGGTAAATATGGATCATAAGCATGTAATTCCATACCCATAACCTTAGCGACTTTACCTACTCCTTGGGCTATTCGTCCAAATCCAATGAATCCGATTCGTTTTCCTGATAGTTCTGTACCCCTTAGTTTCTTTTTCGTCCATTCACCTGAACGCAAATCTCTGTCAGCCGTTGGAATAAATCTGATAGATGAAAGTAAATGACCAATAGTCAACTCTACAACAGATTGCGTAGATGAACCAGGAGTATTACACACTAATATTCCAGCAGATGTTGCTGCATCCAAATCAATATTGTCGACACCTACACCCGCTCTACCAATGATACGGAGTGTAGGTGCTGAAGATATTGCATCATGAGTCATTTTGGTAGCTGAACGAATTACTACTGCATCAAATCCGTCTAAATTATTCGGTTCTAAATCGACATCATGCCCGGCTTTAACCAATAATTCAACAGCAGATTTAGACATACCATCAGTAATAGCAATTCTTGCCATGACTATCGGTTGGCAATACACTCCATCAACATACTCTTTTATCACCATATACAATTATTCAAAGAATTCATGAACATGTTAGTTTTCGGATAGACATGGAAGAAGATAATCAATACTTGATTGAAGCAAATGCGCACTGTGATGGACCTTGTGGAGTCTACGATCCAGCTAGTGCTAGAATCGCTGGTGAAGCAGTGCAATCAATGACGAATAAAATGATTACACTTGCAGAAAATCATGGTACCGATTCTGGCTCTGCCGCCTATATTAACACTATGAGCCGTTATGCTGCAATCAAAGAAGAAGAAGCCCAGAAATGCAAGGATGAATTACTTGTTTTATGGACTGATTTTTTTAAGCCTCAACATATTGAATCAATTCCTAACTTACACGATATCTTCTGGAATGCTGCTAAATTATGTAGTGCTTGTAAAGTCGAAGTTTCATCTGTACATGCTCAAGAATTAATGGATGCAATTGAAGAAATACATAATCTATTTTGGGGCGTTAAAGGTAAAGAAGTACCTTGGATACGTGCTAGTTGAGTACATGGAAAAAATCCCTGTAAAAATTGTTGGCGACAGTATGTGGCCTAATTTTCATGATGGGCAGATTGTTGATTTTGAAAAGTACAATGGTCAAACTATTCATGTTGGTAATATTATTGTATTTCCAAATCCAAACAACACTAACATATTACTAGTAAAAAGAGTCTCCAAAATTGTTCAAAACATGTATTTTGTAGTTGGAGATAATCCTGATCCTACTTCATCTACAGATTCTCATAATTTTGGCACAATTGATGATTCAACGATACTTGCCTTCCGCCAAAATCATATTGCAGAATAATTACCTAGGGCTATGGATACTTCGGCACTACTTTGGTCATTGGGTCTTTTGGCCCTCCCCTTATTTGCCGCAGTACCGGTAAGTTCACTATTCCAATCTTGGCTCGGCAATAAAGCATCTCACTCACGTTATCGGGAAGCCGTAAGGCGAGTACTAAATTCAGGATCTACACTAAGAAAATATAGAATCGCATTAGACGAAGAAGCTAGATTAAATCAAATTGATAAAGATCGTCAATCAAGAATTGAAACTGCAATGCTATTTCCATTAAATATTGTTCATTTTATGTTCATACCTGCAGCAATATTGTCTCCTGCAATTTCTTTCATTGCATTTCCAGTTGGTTTACTGATTTATCCAGTAATTACTCTTTTTGAAATTATTTTAATCCGATTTAAAGCACTAATTAACATATTACAGATTCTAACTAAAATTACTGATTGGCAAGTCATTGGTGTACGACCTCCATACGAGGGTAGTACTAGATTAGATCCAGTATTAGTTTCTATACATAGATTGCCAACTCCTGTACTCCTTGGCTTATTCGCCTACTTGGTAGCATTGTATCTGCCATTGGAGTTTCATATGATCATACTCTCATCAATTATTATTTATGTCATATTGGCATCTTTTACTTCGGTACTTACTGCAGCTGTTAGTGGGCCTCTAGTCTTTGCAGCAACTGCTGAACGTAGAATGATAACACTCGAAACATATGTTCAAGAACGGATTCAACCGATTGTTGGAGTTGGTTTAATCGCACTTGTTATTCGACAGATGGTCATGGTTATTCGAACACCTGAATTTACTCCATTTGATTCACCAGTACAATTCTCACTTTCAGTAATAGGTGTACTATACAGTGCCGCAATTATTGGCTTAATTATTGAATTCGCATACAATAGAAGACGTGGAGATATAGTTGGTTCGCAATTTGTAAATTCTGTTATTGAGTATACTGACCCAGAATTATATGCTTATGTCAGAAAAGGTGGTGAAATGTCTCTAATCAGTCTTGGGAGATTAGGAAAAAGTACTGATACGATTGAGGACGATCTTAGTTTTGATGAAATAGCATCTGCACCGACTGCAATGTCTGTGATTAACCGACCAGATATTCCTGAACTCTAATCATCACCAGCACGAAGAGCACCTACAGATACTAGATCTGCTTCCAGTACCGCTCCTTCAGCTTCTAAATCAGTACTATCTATGTACTCAAAATATTCATCTTCAGTATTCGAAAATCTTGTCACAAATAACGCAGTTGCTCCTGAAGTAAATATAACCAATATAGCAATTAGAATGTATAATAGAACTGATGTTTCACTTTCAGACAATTTACTTTCTTCGAATAATGAAATTTCAGATTCATCATAAACATCTCGAATCATTCTAAGATTACCTGAATTTGATTGATCATACATTTCTGATGGCGTTGTTGGATCTAAATCAGTATAGCCATCAGGGCGTTGGACTACTTCTACAACAACAGGTGTAGAAATATCAATTGTAAGAGCTGCTGAAACCGTATATGCAAACAACGGCTCATAGAATTCATCATCTATCGATGTAATTGGCAAAAGCGTAATACCATTACCAACAACATCAAATTCGGCATATTGATTCCATTGAGATTCGTCTATATCTAATGAATAGCTCACCACATCTCCATTTCTATTGCCGGTCCCAGCATCATTTTCACCATTCTCACCAATATCAATAGTTAGGCTATGTTGCCCGAAATCACCATGCTCCAATGTTCTCTGTACTACCTCAAAAACTACATCCATTCTGATTGTTCCATTTGGAATGTAAGTATAGTGTCGATCATCGGTGGAATAAGTGCCAAAAGTACCTGAAGGGCCGTTGTTAAAATGACTCCATTCACCCTTCCATGAATGAACTAGCCTATCGGTAGATAATGGGATTTCAACTGTTTTCATAATGCCTTGATATTGATCGTAAGCATCCCAAACAGTTGGCCGAGTATCATCAACAAATCCATCTCCATCTGTATCTCTCATCAATTGTAATGTACGTGCTAAAGCAAGGGCTTTATCCACATGAACTAATCCATGGCCTACTCTCCAATCATGGCATAAATTTGTCATCGAAACATAACATGTGCTATTATCGGGAATATCATTACAGTCATCTTCATCATTACCTGATTCACATGAATTTGGTAGATATTGTGCTGTTAATTCCATAATTAATTCAACTTCATGGACTCGAGTCTCATTTGCAATGTTCCAATTTTCCATCTGTAATCCTTGAGCACTAGATCCAGTAACCAGGCTAGTTCCTTCATCGTGGTCATCACGATGATAATCTGCTACACCTAATGATGGGGCTGCATCTATCAATAATGTTGCAATTCCACCAATATGTGGAGTTGCCATACTAGTTCCACTTATTGCCATATAGTATAGATCGCCCTGAGTTCTAGTAGATGCATCAATAGCAGTTCTCCTAGGAGCAGTGGCCCAAATATCACGCCCTGGCGCTCCTAAATCAGGCCATGTGTGTTGTTGACTCATCCATCCGCGACTACTGAAAGAAGTTACCGCACCACCATCATGAGTTAGTGCTGCAATAGAGATTGCACTGGGAGTATTTGCGTAAACATTAGTTCGAAGGTCATCATCACCTTCAGCTCCAGAACCACCGCTATTGCTAGCAGCAAAAATTACTGCTACTCCGTTTTCATAGGTTAGTAAATCAGTAATTGTAGCAATAGCTCCATTCGGGTTGTAATCGCCATTAGTTCCCCATGAATTAGAAACTACGCGAATATTATGGGGATTGTTTCCAGGTCTACTATGTTCGTATACCCACTCTAAACCCTGTTCTGCTGCAAAAATAGAAACTCCATCGCCCGTTCCTAGTGCAACTAATTGGGCACCCTTTGCGGTACCCAATCGTCTACCTCCTGATGCATCACCATTACCCGCTATAGTACCCCCAACATGAGTCCCGTGCCCTGATGATGTGTCGGAATTTTTGGTTTCAGTCCAACCAATTCCATCGTATTTGGCAGAATATATGACTTTTTCACCTTCCCATGGACCTGCATAATCGAAATCGGGGTGTTCTGCATCTACTCCAGTATCTAAATCGACAGCTGTAGTTCCATCTCCGTCAAATTCTGCAAATGACCCAGTATCTGTTAGAGAAATTGATCCATCTCGTTGAATGATTGCTCTACTCCAGGCAGTACTGGAATTAGTCACGTGAATAGTTTCATGCATCAAAATTGGTTCAGGAGTACTGATTGGTTCCTCAATGTAAAATGTGTCAAGTAGTCGATCTAATTCTAAAAATCGAATATCTGGATGATTACTAAGATGAGATACCATATACCGGTCCATTTGTGCTAATCCACCATTTAGTAAATCAGATTCTACATCAAATGAAATTCCATGCTTAATCATAAATGCTCGATGAATAGGCATTATTTCTTCTGAGAATTGTACTATTACGGGAAATGACGATGATGAATCATTTTCAATTGATCGTTGTAACTCTGAATCCATATAATTCATATTAGCATCTGGGACAATTGTTGCGCCAGCAGAGTGTGAAAATACCATCATAATCATTATCGAGACTAGAGTAATAGAAGAACGGCGACTGGTCGACCCCATGATTTTCCCTCTATTGCCTCATTCTAATGCATTGCGATTGATTGATTTTACCATTTTGTTACAATCCTACAAATAGATTCATCAATAACAAATTCAGTTCCCACATCAGAAAAGTCTGGATGTATTAGTCCTAAGTTCATCCATATGTTATCATGGGATACTGAATCATATGATACTAATTTACCACCACCTACTATCCGATTATTTCCAGATGTAATTTCATTGTTCGAACTAAATGTCACAAGTGTGCGTGATAAAGAACCCCTTGCATCCATTCTTGCAATAATTTCTTGTCCAGTATAACATCCCTTAGTAAATGAAATATCATCACTTAGCGATACTTCTAATGGAATAGGATTGTATGTTTGAACAATCTCTCCATCTATTTGTCCATTCATAATTTTAAACAATCGTAAATCTTGATTTTCAATTAAAAAAACACCAGAAGCGTTCATTTTAACTTGTAATTTATTAATCTCAGTATTTGGACCCAAATGTACAAAAATTCCATTATTGATATAACAAGAATGGACATGATCATCAATTGATACTGAAAACGGTTCAGTTGAGTCTACTGAATCATAAACCCAGAGTGAAGAAAAACCAGAATCTAGGGGAATGATTTTGACATCTTGTTTCCAAGAAACTGACTTACTCAGTAATACTCTTGTTGAATCAGAACATCCATCAAGATGTATTATTGCTATCTGATCACCCAAATTCCAAATTAGAATTCTATCAATCATGCGGCCATTTGAATTCAAAATACTAGCAAAAATAGATGAGTTTTCTTTTAAATTATTAACTGACTGAGTAGTAACTGAATGAAGTAAATCCAATGAATCAGGTCCAATGAGTACTGAAATATCGGAATTATGTACATGATAAAATGTCATATTATCAACCAAATGATTGGCCACATCCACATGATTTGTCAGCATTTGGATTTTCAATCTGGAAACCTCCTCCTAACAAGGTATCCTTGTAATCAACACGAATCCCATTCAATGTAGAACTGTCTTTATCATGAACCATTACAGTAATTCCATTGAAAACAAATGATTGGAATGAAGAAGTATCTTCTGGTCGTTCAATTATCTGCATATCATACATATGTCCAGAACATCCTCCTGCTTCAACAGATATGAGTAAAATATGAGTTGACATGTCGTTACCCATGGCATTTTTCATAGCCTCAATTGCTGTATCAGTAGCATCGATTTCAGCTTTGACAACATCTACTTGAATTGCCATCGGCAAAGAAAATGAGTCCCCATCAATCAAGCCCATGGGAGTCCGTACAGTCGGACATATATGAATCTCAGTAACGATTCTAGGATGCTTTGATGACTTATCACCAATTCCTATTGTTATGGACGGCACCAATGAGCGTGCTGCTATCAGGCATTCTTTGCATGAATCCATCCCAGTCGTAGATGTAATTGCTATTGAATCTCCTTTGCAAACATCATCTGATCGAGATGATGGTAAACTATACGGCACATTGATGAGAACACCTGGACACGATAAAGAATTGATTTTAGGATTGATGATTTCATCCGGTGATTTACTTCCTAATCATGAAATTCCCGAGATTAAATTGTCATCTAATTCGATTCATGTTTCCATTAATTCCACAAATTCTGAAAGAATTATTGATTCAACGTCAGCATGTGGAATTTGTGGTAGAGAAAATATAGAAATTACCCCCTTAATTGGTTGTACAAATATGCCAGAACTGAATATTGATTCACAATTAATACGTGATATAATTTCAAAAATTGGATTAGGTCAAAATTTGTTTCAATCTACTGGAGGCACACATGCTGCAGCATTATGGAATTTAGAGGGGCAAATGTTATCGATTATGGAAGACGTTGGACGTCATAACGCATTTGACAAATTAGTAGGAAAACAGAGATTATCTTGTCAATGGCCATTATCCAATAATATAGTCACATTGTCTGGAAGAATATCATATGAAATGGTCGAAAAGGCAGTACGTTCGAATATCCCAATATTAATGTCAGTTGGTTCTGCAACTACTGCAGCAATTGATTTAGCAGTTTTTCATGATTTAACTCTGATTGTATTCGCTCGGGATAACAGATATACTGTCATGACTGGGGCTCATCGCATAATAAACGCCGATGAGGTCAAGTAATCATTGTATAACTCAACATCATGACAAG
>DAQW01000119.1 GCA_002503045.1 Euryarchaeota archaeon UBA39
GGCACATCTTCAACCAAATCAGACATTAGGCCAAGGGGTGAAGAACTAATTTGAGATTCAACAATCTTATCCATCTCACCCAATGCTGATTCTACTGTTTCCGTATCTACTCTTTGGGCATCACCCAAAACTGAAGCAATCACTTCAGCAGCTAATGGATTGATTACTCGATTATTTGACCGACCGACTGGAGGGAGTTCTGATGGAGGCGAGGATGATTGAACCGGCTTCGCCCTTAATGAAAATGCCATTGGTGCAATGAAAATGATAACCCAAATCATAATAATTTCTTGAGCACTTAGTGATGCTGCTTCAGACCATGTAGGCCCACTTGGATCCATTCCTAGAAGCCGGGCTAAAGCGTACAATGGATGGATTTTCATGCCACTTTGATCAAATAATATCCCAGGAAATATTCCAAGCATGCTATTGAAAATAAACAATAAAGTGGTTCCAAATAACATTAATCTGGACAAAAGAATTTTCAATCTTCCTGACTGTTTCTCTTCTTCCACCTTTGCTACAGTTCCCGCTTCCATAGCCTCAGCTTGTTCTGATAAACTAGCAGTCTTAGGCATTTCAAAAACTGGCCTTTGACGAAGCCCAAATCGAGCAATCACCAGAAATAATGGAAGAATAATCAGTTGAACATTTTCTTGTAGAGTTATTACTCCCGATTCAGAATACGCTGAAGAAGAGAAATCTAAACCTAACAAATTTGCGATGTAATAATGGAGATGAAATTTCATTGGCATTACGCCTGAAATTATAGCTGGAAAAATACCTAGCCAGGAATTCAAAACAAGCGAAAGAATGAGGAATACGGAAACGGCACCAGCAACGACACCAACACGGGGAGCGACGCGGGACATGGTAGGCCTCTGTACTGAGCACCCAAGGAGGGTCATTTAACGATGACCGCTAAACAACGTTTTCTTTATCGACGAACGATAATCGATAAAATATCTCCATCCTTCAATAGATGATCTAAACCCACGCGTTGCCAATCAAACTTAGCAGAGGGGCCTTTTACACGTGCATAACGGAATTTACGTACAAAATCACGATGTAATTTCTCACAAACATGCCTAACTGTACTTGTATCTTTGATAATCAATGGCTCAACCATATCTGCATCTTCGCCTTGAGGCTTTAGAAACACTCTCATAAATCGTAAATGTTCAAAAATAAAATCCTTCATTTCTTCAATTCCTTCTCCAGTCTTTGCAGAAACAGGTAAAATTGGCCAACCATCAGGAACCATTGCACGTGCACGTGCCATATCTTCTTCAGATGCTAAATCCACCTTATTGATTACAACCACTGCACTAGAATAAATACAATTTCCAGCAAGCGTATCCACAATATGATCATGAGTAGCCAAACTTCGCATAGTCACTTCGGCAGAAACTATCCCATATGATCTGACGATTTCTTGAACATCCTCGAACTCCACATCTGGTTGATCACATGTCGACCGAACGATAATTCCACCTCTCCCTGTTCGATTAATGAAAACCTGAGGTTTAGATTCATTCAACCTCATCCCTGAACGTGTTAATTCAGCATCGAGGATATTGAAATGAGAATCCTGAAACGGATCGAGAACATATAGCACCATATCTGAAGCACGGATTACATTCAGAATCTCCTTCCCTCTCCCCTTTCCATCTGCGGCACCTTTGATTAAACCGGGAAGATCGAGAATCTGGATTTTAGCCCCATTATGTTCCAATAATCCAGGAATACATGTAAGAGTAGTAAATGCAAAAGAACCTGTTTCAGAATCTACACCAGTGAGTTTACTGATTAAACTTGACTTACCCACACTAGGGAAACCAACCAATGCAACTGAAGCATCTCCTGATTTCTTGACTTCAAAACCATCGCCACCTCCACTAGACTTGGAGTGAGCTGCCGCCTTCTCTTCTTTCGCCTTTAATGCAGCAATCTTAGCCTTTAATTTACCAATATGGGCATTAGTTGCCTTATTCTTCTGGGTCTTCAGAATCTCTTCCTCTAACGATGCGATTTGTTCTCGAATCGTAGCCATTTGTCTCGGACCCTCCTTTATTCTGTGCAATGCTCTCAACGACTATTCTTCAAACCCCCGCACAAGAGCGAGGGTTCATGCCCAACTAGCTAAACGGACCGAAGGGGAAGACATGCCTGACTTGCAGATTCGCTTGGTTGATGTCAAGAGGTGGCACACATTAGTGAAAATGACATTTCCAAAAATTATTGACGGCATGGAAAATCAAAGCCTTCGAGACACTAGACCCACAGAAAACCCACATCTCGAACGAAGTTTTACTGCAGACCTTGAGGGAGACCTCCTTCAATGGACTGATAAATGGTCTAAAGAAGTTGGAGACGGGATGATTCTCGATGAACTTATGACTGCCGTTGATCGAAAAATGTTGGGCTTAGAAGATGCTTGTGAGCCTTTATCTATCCTATCTCAATGGTGTAGTATTGGAGAATGGGCGGCTTGGGAGGCAAGAGTTCTACTGTATGTAGAGCCACAATTAGATTCACAATTATCTGATGCAGAAGAACTGTATAGAGAACATGTTTGGAAAATAGCATTAAACAAAATTGGATCAACTGATAAGTCATCATATGTTGAATCAGTTATTCTTGATTGGATGGGAAGAAGAGAGGCACTTGGGGAAACTATGGATGAAACAAAAGACCCGTTGATTATCTCAACAATGCAAGCTCATGAGAGGACATCTAGCACTTTACACGAAATCGCTCACCAATTAAGGAAGGACAAGAAATTGATTGCCCTTATTGGAAGAGAATGGCTTGAGCCACAAAGATGGGGGCAAGGCGTATGGAATCTAGGGAATATATTGAATGACGGATGGCCAGAGGCTTGAATATGGAACCAGCGTTGATTGTTTTAGGACGATTCCAACCATTCCATAATGGGCATGCTGCTTTAATCGAATCAGCATTTAGATACTTGGAAATTAGTAATTCTAACTTACAACTACGAATATGCATCGGATCATCAGAAGTCGAACAATCATTAAACAACCCCTGGGATGTAACAGAAAGAGAGGAAATGATTAGATCATGGCTACAAGACTCTGATGTAGAAATTGTTCACGTTCCAGATTTGGGAGACCCTCCGAATTATGTTCGTCATGCTGAAAAATTTCATGGACCTGCAGGGGTGATTTTCACAACGGATGAAGAAACAGCAAATCTCTATATTTCTGCGGGATGGAATGCTGAAATAAGTGATTTAATCAATCGAAATGATTGGCAAGGATGGAGAATTCGAGCAACAATTCAGATGATGTCAACAGTTACCGATGAAGAAGGAGTGAAAACCGTACTAAGAGAAAATATACCAGAACAAGTAGTGAACTGGTTGGTCGAGAATGATGCCATCAAAAGACTAGCATTCATGGGGATGGGTGGAGAACCTGTGGGTTAATTATGAACAAGGATTATCTCCAACTGAAGTTGTCAATAGATTTTCCCTAATTTCATCAATCCTTTCCCCATTTACGCCTACATCACTAATTCCTGCACGTGCTTCTGAATGAATCCAAACTAATGCATCATCGCCATCACATTCTACATGAATAAAAACGTCATCTGCAAACCTCATCCATTTTGTTTTAACAACGATATGGACGTCCAATTTTGCCCCCTCATCCCTAAAAACTTCTTCTGCAAAGGAGGTATCAGATATCCACGTGCTAATAGAATTTGAAATGGATAAAATAGAGGTATTATGGAATCTCAACTCCGTTTCACCTGTTGAACGATGGGGATTTGGAGCCAAACGAGAACACTTGAATGGGCTTTCATCACAAGATTCAGGAAATTCATCAGATTCAGGTCCAGTAATTGTGTTTGAAATCTGTATTGCCCCGATTACAGAAGGATAGAGTAAAAGTAAGATGGTTCCAAAGACCACAAATGAACTTCTACTAACTGTCATCTGACGTCACTACGACCCTTGCAACTTTTAGCACCCTGTCTCGAAGCATCCAACCTGGCTCTAATTCAGAAGCAACATGTCCTGAAGGAAATTCTTCAGAAGGAGGGATTGTAGCAATTGCTTCCATCCTAGCAGGATCAAATAAATTACCAACAGTCTCTACTTTCTCTACTCCTTCAGCAGTAAGTGAACTCATTATTTCAGAATACAACATTCGTATTCCAGTTGAAAGAGAATCCTCAGCATCCTGATCCACATGATCCAATGCCCTCTCAAGATTTTCTACTGCTCCAACAATCCGTCTTGCTAGACCTGATGCCCCATAACGAACACCCTCAGAACGTGTTTTCGCGACTTGAGATAAGGCATTTTGAATCTCGGCTTGACGATAGAGTAAATCTTTCTTCGCCTCAGCTAATTCTGCTTCCAAGGCCTCGATTCTCTGTTCAGGAGTAGGCGGTTCTTCAGGAACTGTTTCTGAACTTGATTCTGGGTCTTGTTCTTCATCAACAGGGTCGCTCATGTGGCTACTCAACCACATCCCCTTCATCAATTCCTCTATTGGTTAATCCACATCAGTTAGAAAATCCAAAGGACGATGTTCATTGAGCCAAACCAACGTCATCTCCATTCTTTCATGTGTTGGATGAACTTCAACTAAGGCTACAGGAGAAGTTACTTCTTCAGCTATTTCTTCCGCTAATAATAATGGAATTTCTATGCGATTTTGTTCCTCGTCGTGATGTACGAATGAGCGAGGCAAGTCACATTCACTCATTATATCAGAAATGAAATCTGATGCATCTTCTGTGGAGCAATAAATTGCACCAAAAAGTAGAGTCCCGTCATCTGTTAAAGTCTCATGTGGAGAAATTGTCGCCTCTCCTCTTCTCAAAAAACGACGGCGTAATTGGCCTGCGTCTTTGTATACTGCCGTGCAATATTTTAGATGGAAGCCATAAGATTCTCTTAATTCTCCATCCTCAGGGTCAGGTAAGGAAGATTCGGCAGCTCTAACTCGATTCTTTAGTCGCACTGCTAATTCTGATGAGCCTGCAGCACCGGCAGTAATCCCATCAGATAGATTAAATCCTCTTACCTCCATATTTTCCTGATTTCCCAATGTAATTTCTAATTCATTTAGATTAAGGAAATGAACACCAGTATCTCGAAGTTCTTCAAGAATGAGAAACATTTCTGCCTCCATATCAGGAGGACAAGGGATCTCAACCCCCGTGAATATTCCTGCATCAGATGATGCACGAATCACTTCAAGATATGGTTGAAGTTTGAAGTCTAGAAGATGGAAACGTATCTCGTCCAAACCTGCATCTTTCAACCTATTTGCCCATTCAGAACGGAATGCAATCGAGGTATACATGTGCATATGGAAATCAGGACCAAACTCATTGCGAAGTCGACGAATCCCATCAAGTGTATGTTCAAAATCCATTATCGGATCACCTCCTGTGATACCTGCACCGGTAGCCCTCATGGCCTTAGCCTCCTCAATTACTTCATCGAAATTTGAACATCGCCTTTCATTTGCATACATGAACTGGCTTTCTCTTCGAGTATCTGAAAGCGGGCAATAATCACATGCCCAATGGCATTTCCCAGTAATGAATAACACCAATTTACTCCCTTGCATGCACTGTATGCAACCTTCTGCTTCCCCAACTTCAGGAAGTTCAGGTAAATCAGGGACATTCGGAAGACGGATTTCCATTGCCATGTATTCACCCAGTCATGCGTCAGGGGTTACTCGCTTGAATGCGACGCTTGTTGAAGCAACCAAATATGGAATCGGGAATCTTCTGTCAATTCCGGATGAAAGGTAAGAGCCATTCGAGAATCATACCGGATACCAACCACTTCCTCATTATGTAGTGCTATTGATTCACAACGAATTGATGATTGTTCAAAACGCGGCGCTCGAATAAAAACTCCAGGGAATTCGGCAATATCAAACAAACTTACTGTGACAATGTCTTGAAATGATTCAGTCTGACGACCATATGCATTCCTATCAATGGATGCAGGCAACAATGGATCGCCTCCATCACGTGGATCACACAATAGAATCGCTCCAGCACAAGTACCAAGAACAGGAGAATTAGATTCACGAAGATGGGAAAAAAGAGCAGGTAGTATACCACTACCTCCCGATTTGACATCGCCACCGGTTCTCCGTAATGTTGTTGATTCACCACCCGGGAGGATGTAAGCATCACAATGTTGTTTCAATAATTGTGATTCTGTTCTTAATTCGCAGATGACAATCTCGATTCCACTTCTCTCAGATGCTTGTTGAAGTGACCGAATGTGGGCATGTCTTGCACCTTGTAACATACAAAGCCCAACGCGAACCACCATGAACCTGCGGAAGAGAACGACGTTTTGAGATTCTCGCATGAATCAACAAAATTACTTAACTCAATGCGACTTCTTGATGAACCTCTCAGACCACACAATCAATATGACAACCGGATGGAATGGTCCGTGCTGGTTCATTCCAGGACCTACTTGGCTAACAACTGCTGTTTTGAATGGACTTGCAACTCCTACAATGACTCATAGAAGTCCAGAATTCAAAGTTGTGATGGCCGAATTACATGGGAGGCTAAGACACTCGTTCGCATTATCTCCCACTAGCACTGAGATGGGTCAACAATCCCAAGAAGGCGAAGATGGATATTCTGTAGTCGTAGTTTCTGGTTCAGGTACTGCAGCTATGGAGATGGTAATTGCCAATCGTTTCGGTCCCGAGGATAGGGTTTTGGTCCCAACCAATGGGAAGTTTGGTGAGAGAGTTGCCCAGATATGTGAAAATTTCACTAGTGTTACTCATCTCAAGGGAGAATGGGGGCGAGCATTTGATCTTGAAGAGATTGAAACTATTCTATCAACAGGTGAATTTGATGCTCTAGCAATCTGTCATAATGAAACATCAACAGGAATCACTCAAGATGCTGAAGCACTAGGAAAAATCACACAAAAACATGGAGTTCCATTTATCCTTGATGGGATAACTTCTGTAGGAGGGTTGCCGGTACATCCTGAATCATGGAATGCCGAGGCAGTTGTTGTAGGTGGACAAAAATGCACCGCTGGCCCTTCTGGAATTTCTGCTGTAGCAATATCTGAATCCTATGTCCAAAAAATGATTGAGAATAGAAATAACCATGACAGTTCTCAAGTGTATTATCTTGATTTAGTTCAAGCACTAAAGAAAGCCGCTGATGATCAAACACCTTGGACTCCAGCAATTAACCTCTGTACAGGGTGGGTGGCTGCATTAAGAGAACAGGACGAGGAAGGAATTGAGAATAGATGGCATCGATGTGAAATGCTCGCAAAGGGTATTCGAAATCTATTCACAGAAATAGGATTTGAATTATTTGCGGACGAAAATCAACGATCTAATACTGTTACAGCCATACTCTACCCCGAACCAGAATGGGGAGAAGAATGGAGAAGGTGGATGGCAGTCGAGAAAGATACTCACGTTATTGGTGGACAAGACCATCTCAAAGGAAGAATCTTCAGAGTAGGTTCAATGGGAGTTACCTCAAAGGAAGAAATGATTGAAGGATGCAAAAGAATGATTGAAGGATTCAGGCACTTCGGAAGAACCATTCCTGAGATAGATGTTGAAAGTTTTTTTAGGTGAAGAAATGGATTCTAGAAATCTGGCTAAATTTGCTCTAAAGCACTTGGATTTCACTCTACTTAATCCAGATGCAGATGAGAATCAAATTTCTGAATTTCTTGAAAGAGCACAAAAATGGAGACCTGCAGCTGTATGTGTACTACCTTCACAAGTATCTAGGGCAAGAGAAATGTTAGACTCTGAAATTAGGGTAGCTTCAGCCGCGGGGTGCTTCCCAGATCCTAATGGAGACATCAACAAACGAATAAGCGATATAAAAATCGCAATACAAGGTGGTGCAGATGAAATTGATATTGTAATGGATTTTGAAGCAATGATGGATCTTCGGCCAGGAGAGGCAAGGGCCACATTACAGCAATTAATCGGAGCATGTGATGGATTAATTGTGAAAGTAATTCTTGAGACTAGTTGCTTAGATTTGGAAGAACTAGAAGATGCTGCTAGAATCGCAATCGAGTGTGGGGCGAATTTTCTGAAATCTAGTACAGGAAAGCGAGGAGGTTGTACGCCTCTGGTTGCAGAAATATTGGCAGAAATAGCCCAAGAAAATGGAGAAGTTGGAGTGAAAATATCCGGTGGCATTCGTACTCTAGAAGATCTCAAAGCCAATTTAGATTCGATGGAAAAATCTCTTGAAATTAATTCATTAGGTCCCGAACGTTTTAGAATTGGAGCATCGGGTCTTCTTAATCCAATAGAAGAATTGCTTGACACATAATTTTCATTTCAACACACATGAATCGGTTGACTTGATAGACGAAACCTGCTACCACCACATATGGCGGACAAGGTTCGAGGTCTCAAAGAGGAGTCTGAACCTACAACATCTATTCTCGATAATATCATGATAAAAACCGGAATGGATCTGACAACCTTTACCCGAAAAGAAACCTACCAAGCCTTAGGAATAAGCATTATTCTATTCTCTTTAATTGCTTATGCTGGCCTCTCAGTTTTTGGTATTTCGTCCTCAATGTTTTCACAGAGTGGAGAATCAATACCAATTGATGAACTTGAATTTCAAACTCTAAATCGCACTGGAATTGAAGAAAGCATCACCAATGAAACAGGCTGGTTTCGACTTAGTGAACATCAAGGGAAAGTAATCGTCCTCGACATGATGGCACATGATTGCTCCAATTGCCATGGTGTTCAAGCAAGAATCGAAGACAAAATGAATCAATGGCATGAATTAAGCGAAGAACGTGAACTAATCATTATTGGATATGGGTCATACTATGGTGAGTCACTGGAATATCTAAATCAATCAGGAGGAGAGTATTCTGTACCACTTTATGCTACCGGACTGGGGAATCCTACTGCAGCAATAGTAAATGGAACAGAAAGGGCGGACCCAAATCGATTATTCACACCTGGAGGCACTGGAGTAATTCCAGTAGTAATGGTCATAGATACTGAAGGTTACATTATAGCAAGTGAATCGTCATCAACACCTGCTCAAGGATGGGGGTCATTCGACGAAGCTATTGAAACGGCAATGACTGGAACAGTATCAGAAATGGAACAACTTCGAACTTTTGGAGTTCAAGAAATTGACCAATCAATGACAGGGATTATTTTCCTTGGTGCGATGTTATCGATTCTGGTCTACTTTTCTCCATGTGCGTTTCCTGTGCTTCCTGGATTTATTTCGTATTATCTTACCCTGGGAGCGAGAGAAGATGAACTAGTAGAATCAGGGAAATTGAAAGGAGGGATGCCGGGCCCAGTTGTAATTGGCGGATTGTCAGGTTTAGGGATGTGGACATTCTTTGCTTTCATCGGAATTATTGCTTGGATAATGGGTAAAAGTTTTGCAACCTCAGGAATCATTCATGACATCGCAATTTTCATCGCAGCATTACTATTGATTCTTGGTTTCTTCATGTTGACTGGTGGGACTAGTCATCTAATGTCGTGGGTTCAACGTTTAGTGGAACGATTCTCAACAACTGAAATGGATGATACATTTACTCCACGGAGGAATATGTATCTTTACGGAATAGGATATGCTGCAGCGAGTATAGATTGTACGGCTGCCGCTGTTTTACCATTCATTGGATACTTAGCAACTATTGGAGGAAATGCAGTTTTATTTGGGCTAGGATCATTGATGATTGGTCTTCTAATCCTAATGGTAGCAGTGGTTTCTTTGGTAGGATATGGGAGGCAGCAAGCAATTGGTTTCCTGAGGCGAGCGACTGGAATGATCAAATTAATTGGAGCTTGGATGATGATGATGGCTGGAGCAGGTCTTCTGTTCTACCTAACAAATACTGATGTAGTTGCAACCCTATTCTAAATACATTAGAAGCAATCAAGACCCGTCTAACTAGGGAAACCCCATGGATGAGCCGGTAAGGACTGCTTTGTATCCCGCCCATGTTCGTTGGAACGGAAATATGGTGGATTTTCATGGTTTTGAACTACCCATCTGGTATTCATCAATGCTTGAAGAGCACCACGCAACTAGAACCAATGCGGGTCTTTTCGATGTTTCACACATGGGATCATTTCGTTTCAAAGGTGAAGGAGTCGCCAAATGGTTAGATTCTATGGGAACACAACGAGCAAGTAAATTCTCTTCGGGAAGATGTGGATATACTCATTTCCTTGATTCAGAAGGCACAATTATTGACGATATGATTTTTGCAATTGTTTCTGAAACCGAAATACTGGGAGTTCCTAACGCATCAATGGTCCCCATAATGTGGAAATGGATGAATGATCACTTACCCTCTGATGGCAGTATCACAATTGAAGACTTATCACCAGATACCTGCATTTTAGCTCTTCAAGGACCTTCTTCTCCAGAAATCTGTGAGGCAGTACTAGGTATTGAGAATGTAGTTGGGCATTTTCGCTGGCAACAAATTAAACCAAATGAATTAGGAATTGAAGGATGGATTCAAGGAACAGGATATACTGGAGAAAGAGGTTTTGAAATTTTCATCCCCAATAATCAAGCAGAAACACTCTGGGAAGGGCTACTTTCTACTCAAAGTGATTCAGGAATTGTCCCAGTAGGATTGGGTGCACGGGATACTTTGAGAATGGAGAAGGGTTACTTGTTATCTGGACAAGATTTCTCTTGGGACGGGTTAGGGGAGAAAACACCTGAACCATTTCCCCAAGGTTTCCTTATTAGAGGGACTATCGAAACTAATGTCCCATTCGGATTGGATTTAGAACACGAATTTTTAGGTAAGCAAAAAATGATTGAACGCGGAAACTCAGGGGCAAAATGGAGAGGTATGAGGGTCCTAGATAAAGGGCCGTTTCCAAGAACTGGTTCTCCTGTCTACAAAGATGATTCCACTGATTCCCCCATTGGGTGGATTACCAGCGGAGGCCCAAGCCCTACATTGGGAAGAGTAGGAATAGGCATAGGATACCTACAAGATGTAGAAGAGGGAGATAGTGTAATCATTGCTCCAAACCCAAAAAGGCGATTGAGAGCAGAAGTAGTTCGAATGCCATTCTTGTGATTTATTTTCTGCACGGGATTAAATTCCGCCACCTTCTCGCACAATCATGAGTGGCGCATGGGATTCACAAGTTGATGCAATGGCAGATACTATTGAAGAGATGGTTAGGTCAGGAAAAGGAGAAGTTTCCGAGTTTAGGGGAACTGCTAACGATACTATTGCTAAGGTCGGTAGTGCACTACCTGAAAAAGTTAGACAAGGACTTCATGTGCGACTAAATGCACGACTCGATGCATTAGAGGCTGAAGTCAATGCTAGAATAGATCAAGCTGCTAGTATTGCTGCCGAAGAATCAAAACAAGTTCTTGATGGAGCAATGATGCAATTTATCCAGACAATGAAAGGGCTACCTGCTGATGAATTGACTCAACTCTTCTCTTTCATTGACAAGGATAGAGATGGAACAATCAATCAAGAGGAATTCGGGCAATTTGTTGCTACAACTCTACCTCCAGGCACCGTTATTCCACCTGCTGCAATCGCTTTAGGTTTCCAAGTTTTGGACACAGATAGAACCGGATCATTATCCGTTTCGGATATTTTAGGAACTCAAGGTGAAGTGATTTCTACAGCAGCAAAAATTGTTGCAGAAGAAATGAAAGAGGATCATGCGCCTATTGAAGAAGAAACAATCGAAGTTGTTGAAGAAGAAACAATCGAAGTTGTTGAAGAAGAACATACAGTAGAAACTGTCGAAGAATCATATGAATCAGAAATTAGTATAATGGATAGTGAAACCATTTCATCTAGACTTTCAGAAGCAAGATTTTCTTCAGAGAAAACTAGGATTATCGAATCTATGAAAGGAAATTCGGTTGAATTTGATGCCACAATTAATCGAATTCGTACTGAAGAGGGCCCCAATAGGCCAATGGAAGTCGAAGTCACTGCAAATAACGGCACCGACTACATCATTTCCATCGATACGTCCAAGGTAGGTGAAATGCCCAATGCCATAGAAAAGGCAAAGGGTTCTGTACAGATTAAGGGATCAGTTCTAGGATTCAATATGGCTAGAAATTGTGTAACAATTGATATTTCTGCAATTGAATAATGCACCCTGATGGGATGGGTCTATCTATCTACACCTTTTCGTAATGAATCATGAGCAAGCAACGCCTCTCACTAGTGCTTGTTTTTCTGCTACTCGGGATGCCATTCTCTAACTCATTTATCCCAACAGAAAATCATCTAACTCCGTTAATAGATGAGGATTCATTCTTTTCTACTGGAAATACTACTGATTGGGCAGTATTAATGACAAAAAATGCAGGTACACAAGGTGGACCAAATAATGAAAATTGGGTAAAAATTACAGATGTTATCGTAGACCATAATGACGATATTTACGCAGTTGGAGCATTCTACAATAACGTAACAATAGGATCTAGTAATTGGGACGAAGGTAGGTCTACTGGATTTATAGCTAAATTCGATGACCAAGGAAATTCATTATGGGAATTAAAAATCGAAGCACCTCAAGGAAGTACGGATCCCACTTCAGAAATTAGAACAATAGATGTAGATAATGCTGGTAGAATATATGTTGGTGGATGGATGTGTGGAGCGTCTACATTTACCATGACTAGTGGATGTGGTTGGTGGCAAAATTGGGGAGGATTTGTTGCTAAAGTCTCACCCATGGGGACCTTTGAATGGGGAGTCTCAATAGATGGCGCAAATGGATATGATGCAGTCAATGACGTAGCAATTAGATCAGATGGCCATGTTTGGGCTGTTGGATTCTTCAGAGATTCAGCGTTTTTCGAAGGAGATTCATACAATACTTCTGGACAATATGACGGATTTGTAGGATTGATTAATACTACTTCTTCTGATTTTGAATGGGTACGAACAATAGGGAGTCAAAGCCACAATGAAGGAGATAATGCAACTGCTGTTATCGTAGATTCAGATGACAATGCACTCATTGTAGGTTCTTATTCTGATAATGCAGGAGGGACTTTTGGAGCCACACAAATCATGCCAGTAGGGAAACCAACAGCAACATATGTCCTAAATTTATCATCATCTAATACTGTAAATTGGGTAGCCAGTGGAGCAGGGAGTCAGAATGGAGAACCATCTGTTGGAATGGACATATTAATTGCAGATGATGGGAAATATTACGTCACTGGAGGAATGTCTGGATTAACTACTTTCGATAGTTTAAGCACTGGTTCACCTCTACAAATTGTAGGGAATGGAACAAGCGTCCACACATATATCGCTAAAATCGAGACAGATGGAGATTGGAATTATGTCCGCCGCTCAGATAGTCCAAACGGATTCAATACGCCCTCCTCTCAAATTCCTCAAAATATGAGAATGGGACAAAACGGAATGATCATCATCACGGGCCAATATGATGCTCCATATGGTCACCCCCTCTCATCCACAAAATTCGGAAATATCGAGTTAGTTGATGGATACATGGGTGGATATCTAGCCGGTTTCAATATTCAATCTGCTTCATGGGCTTGGGCAACTGACTTTGGTAGTGGAGGAGATAATGACGTAGGGACAGGAGTAGGAGTTCTTTCAGATGGAAGGATTGTAACTTCTATTCATGCTTGTTCAAAGGGGCCTTGTTATGCAGATGTAGATGGTGTACAGTATAACATCCCATCATGGGAGGGAGGAAGTGGCATCTTATGGGTATCATATCCAGACTCAGACAGCGACAATATTCCTGACAAAGATGACAATTGTGATTTAGATGCTAATCCCACTCAATCCGACATAGACCAAGATAATGATGGAGATGCATGTGACAATGATTTAGATGGAGATGGAATTGAAAATTTCTATGATTCTTGTGATGGTCCATCAACAAATTGGGATGCTTCAATCTGGACGAATGATAGAGACCAAGATGGATGCAGAGATGCAGACGAAGATAAAGATGATGATGGAGATGGAATCGAAGACGTTTACGATGACTGTAATTCACCCAATACTGTGCATAATTGGAGTTCCACGCCAGTTTCAGACTACGATTCTGATGGATGCAAAGACTCCGAAGAAGATGACGATGATGATTCAGATGGAGTCCTAGATATTTCTGATTCTTGCCCCAGTAATCCTTCTTGGAAGAACTGGACTAGTAACCAATCAAGCGATCATGACGGAGATGGATGTAATGACGTTGGAGAAGATTTAGACGATGACAATGATCAACGTCCAGATAATTCTGATTCTTGTCCAACAGGAGAAACCGGTTGGACTTCTGAAATTTCATTTGATTACGATCAAGATGGTTGTAAAGACTCTACTGAAGATTTAGATGATGATGGAGATTCAGTACCCGACTTTGTCGACTTATGTAATCCACCAGGAGCTACAGGGTGGACCAGTTTAGACCCCACAGACAATGATGGTGACGGATGTAGGGATTCTGACGAAGATTCGGATGATGATAATGATGGAATAGATGATTCAAATGATGCCTGTCCAGATGGAGTTAGTGGGTGGACTAGTAATCCTTCAACTGATAATGATGGAGATGGATGTAAGGACTTAGGCGCAGATAATGGAGGGTTTGGAGAAGATACTGATGACGATGGTGACCAAATTCTTGATTCTGCACCCGATATGTGCCCACAGGGAGCAACTGATTGGATTTCCACCTTTGCTACAGATTTTGATCGTGATGGGTGTAAAGATGATGGAGAGGATTCTGATGATGATGGAGATGGATTCTACGAAGATAACGGAGAAGATGAATGCCCAAACACTCCAGTAGGCGAATCTGTTGACATTAAGGGTTGTTCAGCTGGGCAAGCAGATACTGATGGTGATTTGATACTTGATGCTAATGACCAATGTCCAAATGAAGACGCAAGAAACTTCGACACAAATCTTGATGGATGTATAGACGATACAGATGGTGATGGCATTAATGATGCCAACGATGATTGCCCAACTGTTAATGCAGATAATACAGGGGTTTCTTCCCAAATAGGAGATGGATGTACAATTACTGAACGGGATGACGATGGTGACGGAATCCCAGGAGATATGGATGCAATTGCTGGAAGTGACATATGTCCATTGACCGCTACAGGGGCATCCACGAATGAATTCGGATGCTCTCAAGATCAAATCTGGGATTTACTTGATTCTGATGAAGACGGAGTGAGTGATTTGGTAGAATTCCAATGGAATGACGAATCGGGGTTAAATTGCACTAATACCATAGAAAATGAACGTTCTATTGTGGATGAAAATGGTTGCGGTTTTAGTCAATTGGATGCAGACGGAGATTCTATTCCCAACGGAATTGACATCTGTCCAGGAACTCTGGCTTTACTTAGTGTGGATGAAGATGGATGCTCAGTTAGTCAGAAAGAACAAACTAGTTCAAGTTCGGGAGGACTACCTACATTTGTAATTGCTTCAATAATTGTAGTCATAGTAATTGCCATAGGAGCAGGAGTAGTAGTATTTTCACAAAGCTCTAAGAAATCGAAAAAGAAGAGTAAGAAACGTACAAAGTCAGTAAATACTCAATCGACTGCACCATCTGTAGGAGAATTTTCACAACAAGCTGCTCAAGCTTTAGAACCAGAGCCAACTCCTGTTCCAGAATTAAGCGGAAATACCGTCGATGAGGATGGAATTGAATGGGCCCAAGATGCATCCGGAAACTGGTACTGGAGAGAAGGAGAAGGGCAATTCGAATTATATGAATCGTAAGTCCAAATTCGCCCAAATTACGCGAGGTTTGAATAGCGGCTATTGTTACCTAAGCACATGTTAGGCATACAGCGCACGGCTGTACTATTCTTGACCGCTATTCTACTGGGGATGGTGATTCATCCTATTCATCAAGTAGATACGCATCTTTCAGAAATAAGTGAAAGTTCTGATTCATCTCCTAGGGCAGGCAGTACTGATTGGACAGCAGTAGCAGGATATGATACAGTTACCAATCCTTCAATCGCAGTTGAAGCAGGATTGGTATCTCCAACTGATATGGCAATTGATAGTTTAGGTTCAATTTACACAGGTGGTTTCGCGATTTATGACGTGACATTTGGCGGACAAACTTATTCAGAAACGGATCAATTGGCGTATGTTGCCAAAACTTCTTCATCTGGAAACTGGCAAAAACTTTGGCACGCTTCTGTATTTGGTGGAGGAGGTAGTGCTACCGTTACTGCTCTAACAACATCAGGAACTGACGTTTATGCATGTGGATGGTTTGTAGGAAACGTCAGTATTGCAGGACAAAACTTTGTGTCATATACGCCATCGGGAAGCGTAGAAAGTTCACAGGATATGTGGGTAGCAAAATTCGACCAGAACCTGAATGCACAATGGGCATCTCATGCAGGCACTGTAGAGAATGATGATGCTTGTGAGGACATCTTGGTTTCTCCAACTAAAGCAGATGGAAGCAAAGATGTGTATATCATCGGAGAAACTAATGCGACAGCATCTTCATACTTCGGAACTTCAATCACAAAAAATGGAATTGGAGGAACTTCGACAGACATTGTTGTGGCCAAATTAAATGCTGCAAATGGAAATTGGATTGATGCAAATATCGCTGGAAGTACTGGCCAAGACCTAGGATATTCGATATATTGGAGAGGAGGTGGAATGGTAGCAGTAGGTATTTTCAGCGGAACCATTACCTTTGGCACTCAACAGATGCAGGCGATAGGGTCGTTTGATTTGTGGATGGCAGATATCACAACTAGCTTAGGATTCCTTAACGCTAGTCAAGCAGGAGGAACTGGAGGAATTGCCCAACCATTTAGCGTAGTACATCAAAATGGAGTAGATTATGTGGCTGGAACTGTACAGGGAACTGTAAATTTCGATACAAACCAAGTTATGTCATCTAGCAATGGACAAGATACCTCAACATTTGTTGCATCAAGAGGAGCCAACAACCAATGGGATTGGATTAGTACAGCAAGTGGATACCATCAAGTTAGAGGGCTTGACATCAACCCGTCTGGAATTCTATTGGTTTCGGGTTCATTTGCAACTGTTTCCTGGACTGGAACAGGTGGCTCTCTGGCACAGAGTGGAAGTGCAACCTTTGGCACAACCACTCTTCCATCTACATACTTTGATCCATATCATGCTACTATGGATACTTCTGGAAATTGGATTTCGGCTGATTCAGGAGCAGGTGATTTCAACGATAATGGAGTAGCGGGAATGTGGGCACCCACTGGAGAAATTATCGGAGTTGGAACATTTGGTTCAGGAGGTGCTACCAATATTGGTTCAACATATTCAATCACTCTAGGAAGTGGTACTGCAATAGGAAACGGAAATGCATTTACAGATCAGAATTACCAAATTTACCAGAATATTGCATATTATGTTTGGTCACTTAAAGCAGACTCTGATGCAGATGGCACACCTGATGTGGACGATAACTGTCCAAATCAATTCAACCCATCTCAATCAGATATTGATTCAGATGGTCTTGGTGATGAATGTGATCCAGATGCAGATCAAGATGGACTATTGAATGAAGAAGATAATTGTCCAAATGGACCAGAAGTAAATTGGGACCCTACTGATAATACCATCAATAGAGATCAAGATGGTTGTAAAGACTCCACAGAAGATACTGATGATGATGCAGATGGAATAGATGACTTTGCAGATTTGTGTGACGATATTGGTGACAAAATGGGTTGGGTCTCAAACAGTGTAAGGGACCATGATTCAGATGGTTGTCATGATGCTGAAGAAGATGATGATGACGATAATGATGCTATCCCTGATACAGATGATCAATGCCCAAGAGGTTGGTACAACTGGTCAGCTTCCCCAAGTACAGACCATGATATGGATGGTTGCGCAGATGAAGGCGAAGATGATGATGACGATAACGACGGAATGAATGATTATGATTTCGATGATTTAGAATTAGATCAATGTCCAAAAGGGGACTTGGGTTGGACTTCTAATCCTACTACTGATCGAGATGGAGATGGATGTAGAGATGATGGAGAAGATACTGATGACGATGGAGATACAGTTCTAGATATTAATGACAAATGTACTCCAGATGGAGACGGTGATTGGACTAGTGCTACACCTAACGATCACGATGGAGATGGATGTAGAGATGCAACAGAAGATGATGATGATGATGATGATGGAGTGTTAGATGTTGCAGACTCTTGTCCAACTGGAATGGTTGGATGGACATCTACGCCGCTACTCGATGTAGATGGTGATGGATGTATGGATTCAGATGAAGATAATGACAATGATAACGATGGAGTTCTGAATGATGTTGATTCATGTGCAGGTGGAGAAACTGGTTGGTTCGCTTCAAATGAATTAGATGCAGATGGAGACGGATGTAAAGACGATACTGAAGATACTGATGATGATGCAGATGGAGTTGAAGACCAATTTGATATTTGTCCAGAAACACCACTAGGTGAAACGGCAGATAATGTTGGATGCGGTTACAATACTCAGCAAGATAATGATCAAGATGGAATTTACGATATTAGTGATGCATGTCTAAACAGCCCATCAGAGTCAGATAGGATCCTTTACGAAACTCTCGAATCAGAGGCAAATGGATTGATACATGAATGGGGTACAATCATCGATGTTTCCGGATGCTGGCTAGGTGAGTTAGACCGAGATAATGATAATCGAAAGAACTACTTGGATCAATGTCCAGATTCCCCTTCTAATGCAGTTGTGGATGAGTTTGGTTGTAGTGCTGCAGAATATGATTGGGACGAAGACGGAGTCATCGGAGATGTCATCATGTCTCCCGATGCATGTCCAAACACAACTGATAGTGAAACTCGGATGCTAGAAGCATACTCATCATTTGGCGCTGTTGATGCTATTGGATGTTGGGCTGGAGACGGCGACCAAGATTTGGATTCAATTCTAGCTTATCTCGATATGTGTCCGGGTACACTTGAAGGTCTAGATGTCAATGAAGAGGATGATCAACTAATGGGTTGTGCAGATAACCAGTTGGACTTTGACAATGATGGAGCAATGAATGATGTTGATGTTTGTCCAGATACTCCTGCAAATACGGAAGTTCAATCAAATGGAGAAAGGGTAGGATGTACTCTTGAACAAAGGTTAGAGTTAGGAGATTTTGATGCTCAAATGGAGGCATACGGATTATTCCTGGGTATCGGAGCAGTAGTGATTATTGGACTTCTTGGAGCAATCGGTTTCTTCCTTCTAAGAAGTGATGACAATGTGGGTTCCGCTCCTACAATTCCTATGAATTATGGAGCACCTGTTGCAGCAGCACCTGTACAAGCACCACCAGGTTTCGCTCCAGCTCAACCTGCTTATGTCGCTGATTATACGGGACTTCCCGGCGGTGGACATTATGATCAAGGGTATGATGGTTCAACAATCTATATTGCACCAGATAACAGTCAATGGAAGATGAATGCAGATGGATCATTCACTCGAATTTAATTAATGATTAAAATCTAACAGAGATGCTGTGAAAAGAAATCTTGGCCGCGCTGCAAAGCATCCTCTCTGGCAACAGAGTCTCCCTTCACATATGCTCCACGATTCCTCAGAATTCTGAATACTAAACGTCGATGGCGTAATTCATTCACTGGGAAACGAATCCCAAATTTCCAAATCCCAGACATATGGCCATTTTCCTCAATTCGAACAGTGCGTTTACCTAATCGAATCACCTTTGGCTGCCATGTCTTTTCTTCAATACCATCGAATGAATGAAATGCTCCAGAGTACGCATGTAATACGGCATTCGGCAACTCAGGCATTAGTGATTCTACAAGATTAATTGGTGTCCAATCATCGTTAGTACCATGAAGAATAAGCATAGGTGCATCCGACCATTTCTTCACATCAGGGCGCAAATGGGCAGCAGGATATAACGGTAAATGAGCATCAAATGGCGTCCCCAGAACGTCAACAAGTGGAGACCAAGCAGAATATATTGCCACAGTTCCCCCAAGACTCCAACCTGCAATTCCAATTCTTCCAAACCGCTCATCAACATCTAGTATTTTCTTTAATGCGAAAGCATCTGCTAACATCATCGCATAAGTCACAGAAAGTTGATCATGGACAACTGAATCTACAGATCGTGCTGAAAAAGATTGTAATTTACAAACAGCTAGACCACATTCTAACCATTTTCGGATATGATCGTCGTGATGAGGCTGCCAACCTCTACTTCCATGAACCGCTATTATGCAACCAAATGGGCCTTCACCTTCGGGGAGGAGCAGATCAGCATAGCAGAAGTGTTCAGGCAATGTTTCGAAACAGGTGAGAATATGATGTATTTCGAAGGGCGACCTTGAACTAAAGTCAACACGCTCCGACATAGTAATCAGTCAATTCCATAGTATGAAAATGAGTGTGTAAAAATCTGAATTGAAATCAGCGACGGCGTCCGCCACCTGAGCGACCTCCGCC
>DAQW01000069.1 GCA_002503045.1 Euryarchaeota archaeon UBA39
AGGATTGTAAGCGAAAAGAACAAGATAGCCTATCCATAGACAAGGCCATGGAGGTGCTTGTAGAACTTGAAAATGCCCGGTACCTTCATCCAATTCCAAGAGCCATAATTGCAGCAGCAAAAAGGAGAAAACAACCTATTCCAAAGCGTGGAGTAATTGAAGCGTCTCTTCGAATTGAATCAGGATCTATCATAGGATTAGTAGGACCAAATGGAGCCGGAAAAAGTACTCTGATGTCTATAATGGCAGGAATACTTCCTTTGCAAAGAGGGATTATCAAATCAAATGGGAAACAAGTACTGTCTGAGCAAGATAGGGTACACCTACGAAAACGAATAGGTTTGATGCCAGAAAGAGTTGCATGGTCTGGCCCAGGAAATCCACTTGATGTAATTAGAAGACTTTGCATCATTAGAGGACAGGATGCAAAAAATGCTGAAGAAATCCTACAACGAGTTGGACTTTCTTCACGATCACGGGATAGGCTTTCTAGCCTAAGTCAAGGAATGAGACAGCGACTTTCTCTTGGTGCAGCACTTATTGGAAACCCAGATGTTCTTTTGCTGGATGAGCCAATGAATGGTCTAGATCCAGTAGCTCAAAGTGCATTTAGAAAAATGATCCAAGAAATGGCAAATAGAGGAACTGCCATTGTGGTAAGTAGTCATCAACTCAATGAATTGGAGCGATTTGTAGAAGGTGTAGCAATCATGAACCAAGGGAAAATTGTTACTCAGGGTTCTTTCACTAGTGTAGAACATGATTTGGGAGTAGGACAGAGACTCATGGTTTCGGGTATTGGGCCATCACCAGCGTCTATGATTTCTGAAAACCCATTAATTACAGTAAAGGAATTGGATGAAGAAGGAGACTGGTGTCTTCGACTTACGCGTCATGACCAAACTTGGTCTCAAGATTTACGTGCAGCATTAATTGAAAGAATAAACGTAGGATCTACCAAAGTTGCCAGCCTAGAACGAGTCCCCCCTGATTTGGAAGAAATTCTTCGCACTGCAACTGGAATCTCAGAAGGAATCGATCTGCAGGGGGAAGAATAATGGCAGATACAATGGTATTCATTCGGCTTCTTATTCATGATCTTAAGTCCAAGATGATTTCTCCGAGAATGGTCATTCTCTATCCTCTACTTATTCTATTCATTCCTGGTTCAGTTTGGGGTTTTTCTGATCCAAATACTAGTCTACCAGGGACTATTTCAATTGAAGGAGCTTCAACTGTAATGTTTTTATCAAGTCTTTTTGTTCTCCTATCTGCAACATTGGGGGTCGTTCTTGTGGGATTTGATTCGATTAGCCGACCAAGACTAACTGGCGAGTTGACGATTGAACTTGCACAACCAATCAATCGTACTTTACTTGGATTCAGCCACCTTTTCGGTGTGTGGCTAAGTGTTGCAATCCCTGTGGCTTTACTCCAAATCTCATCATTAATGATTATTCAACACCAAATGGGAATTACACCATCAGTTGAAGATTCCATTACTTGGGTTGGAATCACAGCGCTACTTCTCTTATGGTATGCATCTCTTCAAATGATTGCATCGTCAATGGCACAAGATCTTGGAGCGTCAGTTACGTTTGGCGTTGCAACATGGATGTTATTCACATTGATGTGGCTTCTAGTAACAGTAGTTATTGCAACTGTCCTTGGAGTTGATGCTACAAATACAGCAGATCCTACATTCATTCGTTTCCAAGAACATGCAGATTTGTTCTCTCCAAACGGCGTTTACCAACTTGTACTGCAAAATAGACTTCCACAATCAGCCCAACCAACAGTTTGGGATGGTTGGATTGATCTAGCGGTCGTAGGGTGGACTGTGATTCCAATAACATACTATCTTAGGCGGTTTCGCAAATTAAAACCTTGAAAATAATCTTCGTTTTAACTCACGAAGCATGAAATGGTATTTTACCTTCCACATGTCTCGTCAAACTGGAATTGCCATGTTGAAGACCAAACATTTGCTGACAATTTTGATGATTTGTGCACTTTTAGGGGCTAGCCCAAGTGCTGCATTAACTGCCGAAGATAATAGCCAAAATACCCAATCCAGACAAGCAGATTTGGTGGCAGATGCCTGCGAGGGCATCACTTTCGAAGATATGTTCGAATACTCATATGCAAAATTTGAGGTAGATATTGATCCAAGTTATGAAACGGCTTTTGTGAGTACGGTGGCATACATCAATGGAACACTATCTGATACTGTTAGAACAGATTTAGATGATCTAATCAGCGAAACTGGAGCGCCAGGCGGAGGTAATGGATATCTTTCCTCACAAGAACGAGATGCTATTGAAGAAATTGCAAAGGATTGTGTTGTTGTAACAAACCCAAGATTTGGATTTAGAACTGGTTTACCACATCGAGGTGGAGATGGAGTTGATTGGAAGAATGCTAGTTGGGTAAAGGATGACAACAATCCCATGGAATTAGAATATTGGAATTTATTCCCTTCAAATCATCCAGAAAACAGAACTTGTCCTCCAGGTTCTGCAATGAACCCTACCGCTGATTGTTATGAAATCCCCACCACAGTTGCTGATCCAAATGGAGCAAGAGATTGTGATACCAGTGATAGTACTGGGCCCGATGAATGTAGGATAATTGTATGGTTGAATGGGACCATGACATGGTCCGCTGATTTAGCTACTGCAGATTCATTCACAATTGCAATGAATACTACAAATATGACAAATGCAGAACTAATCATGAATTTCCCTGCTAAAAATTCAGCTAATGGAGATCCGCTAAGATTAGCAATGTTTGAGGAATGTGATGGAAGAAATGTTCAGGAGGGTGTAACTAATCAAGGAGATACTCCACCTGTTGGTGGTTGCCAGAATGACAATACAATTACTCATCAACCTACAACAAACAGTGATGGAAGTGTTACAGTATTTGTCCACACTACGTATCAATTGGCAAAATGGCCAATTGGACAGGATATGTTTGGTGACTTCACAAACCAACCTCCACCTCCAAATGACCCCCCTCAATGGACCAGCGAAGCCCCAGCCGATTCCAGTCACATCTCTGTACCCAGTGCAATGAATACTGAATTCATGTCAGTAGTTCATCAGGGACAATGGTTGACAGATGAAGCAGGTTTTTCTGCAATTGATTTACAATGTTCATCATCAACATGGCCAATCGTAGAAGATGCAAATGGTTCATGGTGGGTTACAACCGATGAAAGTGGACAAGGAACCGTAACATGTACTCCATTTGATGAAGATGATAATGGGACCAGTCGAGCGGGAGAAACGAGAACTTTTCATCTCCTAGTTCCATTTACTATGGCAACAAATACTCAAATTAGTGCATCACATATGTTTACACTTACACCAAGTGCATCGGCGCCAAATATGGATGTGACAGTTACATTATTCCAAGATAATGGAGTTGCTTCAGGTACCGGAACTCTTAGTGGAGGAGTAGCTGATATTTCTGTAGACACAGGGTCATTGAGTCCAGGAGAAATTCATGTTCGAGTATTAGCCACTGCTACTGGAATGACTGACTTTGTGTACACATATGATTTGGTTCTAACAAAGGATTCTCTACCTCCGACAATTACAGTTTCATCCGCAGAATGGGACGGTAGCCAATGGCAAGTTAGTGGGACTTTCAGTGATCCAGATGGAGAAGATGTAACTTTCACAATTGAGATAGATGGACAAAATGGTGGACAAATCACCACTAATGGAAATATGTGGTCTAGTGAATCGATTAATTTTGAAATCTGGGGCGAAGGTACATTTACAGTTACAGTAAATGCTTGTGATGCTTCCAATGAATGTACTACGATTACTGAAACGGTAGATACTGCATTCTTGTTCAACGATCAGACAATTACTCCACCTCCAACAACCGTAATAGAAGATTCAGAATCGGCAGGTCTCCCAGCTCCTGGAATCGCTTTCACAGTACTATCTATCATCGGAGCGCTCATGTACACTAGGCGTCGCGAGTGAAACATGTCCTTCGAGGCCACCGTAGTTCGTGTGAGCCACGAAGGGTCTGTTCTGGCTACATTTGAAGGAGCAGTACCCCAATTAGGACAAAGGGTCAAGGATGGCAAGGGCGAAACAATAGGACGGATTGACAGCGTAATAGGGCCAGTATCTGATCCACTAACAAATATCGTAATTCTAGACCCCCATCTAGACCCAACTACACTGGTTGGAACTACTCTTGCTTTCGCACGAAGAGAGAGAAGAGATTCTAGAAACCAAGATAGAGGACGAGGTTCCAACAGAAACAAACAAGATTGGATTTGTAAATCTTGTAATAACAGTAATTTTGCATTTAGAACAGAATGCAATAGATGTGGGAAATCAAGATCAGGGGGCCGAGATGGAGGTCAACGAAGAAATAGAGATGGTGATCGCAGCAATCAACGATTTAGGCGCGATGACCGAAGGAATAGTAGCCGTGATGGTGACCGAGGTAACT
>DAQW01000098.1 GCA_002503045.1 Euryarchaeota archaeon UBA39
TAATTGATTGGCATTATGACCATCAGCGTACAAGTGGATTTGATCAAATGGGAGATTGGTCAGGAAATGGAGTTGATGTCTGTATAATTGATACTGGAATTGAATTAAATCACCCTCATCTTCGTGATGTTCAACTCGAAGGATGGTTGGACTTAATCGAGAATAAAAGTGAACCATATGATGACGAAGGGCATGGAACTGCAATGGCAGGGATTTTAGTCGCCCATGGAAGTCTACCAGGTGTTGCTCAAGGCATATCTCTACATGTTGTAAAAGCACTAGATTATTCAGGTTCTGGAAATGATGAGACAATTGCATCTGCCGTCAATTGGTGTATAAATCAAGAAACTGACATCATTAGTATGAGTTTAGGAGGAAGTCCAGGGTTCAGATTCTTTGGACAATCAACTGATGAATCCGAAAACGCTGTACAGGACGCATTGGATTTAGGAATATTTGTAGTTGCGGCTGCAGGTAACGACGGCGGCCCTGATGATGATGGAGATGTAGAGAGTCCTGGTTCGATTCAAAGGGTAATTTGTGTTGGAGGACATGATCGATTTGGAGACATCTGGGAAGGAAGTAGCATGGGCGATAACGACGGGGGTTTCTTCCCACCTCGATTACCAAATAGTGACCCAGATATGAAACCTGAAATCACAGCAGGAGGACATGAAGTTCCAGTATTAATGGCATCAAATAACAGTGGAGATACACAATATGGATGGGGGTCATCCTCAGGTACCAGTGCAGCAACAGCTTTTGCTACAGGTGCAATTGCATTGGCACTTGAAGGCGCTCCAAATCTTAAACCAGGAGCAGTTGATGGAGGACAGGATGCCATTGAATCAGTCAAAAATCATCTAATGGATTCTGCAAGCGGTGGAACTTCAGAACATGACGACCTGCTGGGTTATGGAAAATTAAATGCTGCAATATTTTTCGAAAATGTCAATGGTATACCTCCAGATAATAATTCTCAAAATATTTTACATGTTAACCAAGATGACATCCTTTCATCATTTTCTACAAATAAAGTACTCATCATTGGAATAGATGGAGTAAGAGGAGATGTTGCTAAAATGGTGTCAACAGAAGAAGATAGCGCATTTGGAAGAATGCAAGAAGACGGTGCTTGGACATATGCTTCGACTGTTGGTCCAATCGCAATATCTGGCCCATCTTGGTCTAGCATGTTAACTGGAGTTTGGTGCGACAGACATGGAGTTTACGATAATGGATTTGAAAATCATATGTTGGACTCTACCCCTGATTTAATCGAAATGATTGAAGCCCATGATTCATCAATAGAAACTGCTAGTCTAGTATATTGGCAACCAATTGATACTACAATAATAGGGAAAGGAACAGCAGATACTCAAGAGCGTTTTGAAGAAGATAAGGATCTTCACTCCCGTGCTGTAGAATTGCTTAGTGATAATTCATCCTTAGATGTATTATTTGTTGCTTATGACGACCCAGACTATGCAGGACATAGGCATGGATTTTCCCCCAATTCTGAAGAATATGTGGACGCAGTCAAACTTGCTGACCAACGGGCTTCTGAACTACTGGATGTCTTAGATGAACGGATTACAATTGGAGAAGATTGGTTGGTAATCATCACAAGTGACCATGGCGGTGGAGGAGTATATGAACACGCACATAGCCCATCTACATCAATCGATAGAACAACAATAATGATGGTACGCGGTGGGAATACAGTCTCAGGAGAAATGGAAAATTCAGTAGTTGTAGATGTTGCAGTCACTGCACTAACTCATATGGAAGTTCCTCTGCCATCGGGGCTTGATTCTCTTGATGGAAGAGCCCTTGCATTCGAACCAAATGTAGAGAATGCAAGATTGCCTAATTGCCCTCAACATTTTTCTGCAACTATTGCACAAAATTCTGAAACGATAAATTTTGGACTATTTGCTTTAGGAGGACTAATGATTGGAACATCAGTAATTTTTCTGTATAAGCGATGGAAGCCTAAGTCAAACGACGAATAGCAACTATTGTACCGCCGCCTACCTCAGTAAATCCTACTGCTTGAGTTTCATTCCAATCCGTCATACATCGAATCCATTGATTAAAAACTTCAACTCTCATCTGCTGATCATTAGATGGTTTTCCAGTGGGATAATCGCCCACGTCTGCAGTAGGAACAAGTGGCTCTGGAGTAAGAACAACCCCACCAAGACGAACCAATGATAGGGCATTTTCTACATCCCGAACTTGCCCCTTCCAATCAGAGTGTACAATAATTACATCCGCTGGAACAGGTAGAAGAGATCCAGTTCGAGCTGCTTCTGGTGTTGAAGCATTTGCTGCAAGCCAAGCGGTTGCTTCGCTAGAGATTGAATCCCATGAACCTACAGTAACTGAACACCAAGAACCAGCGTCAAAACGTTCTACAATTCTTTGTAAAATTATGCCAAATCGATTTCCCTCCTCCACCATTACATATGATTCAGGATGATCAGAATCGGCCCATATATCATGAAACCAAGCACTAAGATGCCCAATTCCTGCACCAACTTCTATTATTTTTTTAGGGGATAATCGTTCGACTATATCTCTAAATCTAGACCTCATGGAACGAGGAAGAGGGTCTAATTCCATATGCAACATCTGTTGAGTGATATTTGCCGCAATTTCAGGTTCTTCTTCACTTCTTTCAGAAGGAGAAAGCATCGCTGTCATGATATCTTCTTGCGAGAACTGAGGGAGCCCTCCTCCTTCCATGTCGGTCGCTCCCGTACCAATGCTTTGAATTTCGCCATCCAACAGGCATAAAGAGTAAG
>DAQW01000009.1 GCA_002503045.1 Euryarchaeota archaeon UBA39
TTATTTTCATCTCGATCAAAGGCATGTATTGTCACTTTATATCCTGCTTCTGTCAAAGCTGCTGCTTCCTTTTCAACCCTAGGATCAGGGTCGCATGGATTGCTAACAATCATTGCCACATGCTTCATTTCATTCCTCCTCTGAAAGAATTTGTTGATATGCTCGGATTGCATTCTCTACGCCTTCTCCAGAAGTGTGGATTATACCTTCATGGATACATATTGCCCTATCGCAGAAACTTTTGACAGTAGACATGTTATGACTTACAATAACTACTGTAGTATCGCCACTAACCATTTCTTTGATTCTTTCTTTGCACTTTTTTTGGAATGCTGCATCACCTACGGCCATGACCTCATCGATAAGAAGAATTTCTGGTTCTAAGTGGGCAGCTATTGCAAACCCTAAACGTGCTTTCATCCCCATGGAGTATGTTCTAATTGGTTGATCAATAAAATCCGGAATTTCTGAAAAATCAATAATATCTGCCATACTGGCTGTAATTTCATCATCTGAGAGACCCATGATACTTCCATTCAATCTAATATTTTCTCTACCTGTCAGATTTGATTGAAATCCGGTGCCGATTCCTGCTAAAAGTACACATTTCCCTCTGGTTCTGACGACTCCACCATCTGGCGAATATACTCCTGCCATGACTCTCAGTATTGTTGATTTTCCAGCACCATTTGGCCCTACGATTCCAAGAATTTCTCCTTGTGATATTTTGAGATCAACATTATCTAGGGCTCTAAGATGTACCCTTCTTCCTTGTGTTTTGAATCTCCCAGTAACTTGTTCTTTGAGATATCTTGCTCCTGTTTTTACAGGAAAATCAAGAGTTACCGACTCAAGTTCAATGGCGTTCATCTTTATCCCTCATAGTAGTTTTACTGCTTGCGCCTCATGTCGGACGAAGACAATACATCCAATTAACAATGAAAGAAATGAGAATCCGATTGCTTGGACAATGTATGATGTTTGTAATATGTCGAAGTTCCCGGTAGTTAAAGCACGACCTAATTCGATGTAAACTGCAACAGGGTTCAATGCAAATACATCATGATATGCTTTGTCAATATGTTTCATCCCAAAGAAAACCCCTGATAGGAAGAATCCAGCAGTTGTGAGGATTGATACTACATGGCTAACATCTCGAATATGGACATGCATAATTGCAAAAATCATTCCTAGACCTATGGCTAGAGATTGAATTCCTATGGCCAATAATGGGATGCATAGTAGTGTCCAAGTTAGTTGGATATCCCATATCAATAACAGAGGTGGAAGAATTAGTATCGACAATAGGAATCTAAGCGATTGAAATCCCCCTATTGACCAGAGAAATACTTCTCTAGGAATCGCTACTTGTTTGATGAGGCCACTATTGCCTACAAATGAAGTCGTTGTACGCGATAATGTTCGTGAAAACATCCCATAAATCAAAACTCCAAGAAGTATTTCAAGAACAAAAATGGGGTCGTCGTTTCCTCGGAGGAGGGAGAAAACCAGCCAATAAACTGCGGTAAGTGCTAGAGGCTCAACCATCGTCCAGCCCCATCCAATCAATGTTCCATGGTATGTAACTTTCAAGTCCCTAAATATCAGGTGTTTTACCAATTTTTTATTCTCTCGAATCCTCTTGAAAACAGTAAGTGGAGACCCAATTAAACCAGGTCGTTTACTTGTAAGGACTACTGTTGAACTGTCCTTACCCATATCCGTTTCTTTGGAGGGTGTCGTATGAATCGTTCCC
Organism: Euryarchaeota archaeon UBA39; assembly: GCA_002503045.1. Taxonomy (GTDB): domain Archaea; phylum Thermoplasmatota; class Poseidoniia; order Poseidoniales; family Thalassarchaeaceae; genus MGIIb-N2. The sequence continues at coordinate 1,757 of DAQW01000009.1, forward strand.
TTGAATGACTTATTTCACCCCAATTATTTGATTTCTTGACCGGCACCATGATATCCTCAAAGAGAATGTGTGGGCCGTTAGCCATGAGGGTCGCCGTCAGTTCACCAGATGAATTCGTTGCCCCCTATCTCTGTGACGCTTTGGGAGACGCTCTCGTTGAAATCCCTCCAGAGGTTTTGGAAGAAGGTCAAGAAATGATGCTTGATGCCCTTCTTATGCCATGTACCACATTGATACATTTCAATTCCACTGCCCCTGATTCTGATCGTGATGACCGCTCTTCTCTTCTTGCTATGCGTGAAGCTGCTAAGCCAATACTTAGTGCAGTTAATCGCCATCAAGGATTACATTTGATTTTAGTTGGCTCTCTAAGAGTTCATCCTAAAGCAACACCTGACGAACCATTTTATTCAGGATTTACACGGCTTTCACCACGAGATATTGCAGCAGAGGGCCAAATTTGGGTCGAAGAATCTGCCTTAGAACATGCTGAACCAGAACGCCCAGTTTCAATTATTAGGGCCTCCAATGTCCAAGGTACTCTGAAATCAGGAGGAGATGGTCACGGGTTACTGCATGCGTTCGCACGTGATTCGATTTTTGGCTGGGTTTCTGTACCAGGTAGCCAAGAGAATAAATTCCCAAAGGATTTCTTACATGTTCGCGATTTAGTAGAGTCGATACTTGCTGTAATGCAATCACCTCCTCCAACTAGAGAGGCTATTGCGATAGGTACTGGTAGAGCTGTCCCTCTAAGAGATGTAGCTCAAATTTTTGCTTCGGAAACGGGAGCAGAACCTGTATTCGGGACCGATGATTCTCAAGAAGTATATGGCGTAGTTGATGTAATGGAAGTCGAACATAGGTTAGGTTTCCGCCCCTCAATTACTCTTGAACAAATGATTTCTGAAGCCATTCAGAATGTGAACTAACAGTCGGAATCTTGATGCCAAGCAGGCAAGTGTCTCTGTCCATGCACCTCTGTCCGTTGGACTATCGTTACGGTGATCAGTCGTTCAAGAAAATTTGGTCTGACGTAGGTCGGCACGAAAGACAATTAGAAGTTGAACGTGCTTTAGTTTGGGCACATCGTGAGTTGGGAAGGGTTTCTCCAGAGCATTATGATATAGTTGCATCAATTTCTAATCCCGAACATGTTACAATTGAAAGGGTTGCAGAAATCGAGGCAGAAACTCGTCATGACATTATGGCACTTACAAAAGCAATGGCAGAAGCAGCAGGCGAAGCAGGTTGGTGTATTCATCTTGGTGCAACGTCAAATGATATTGTTGATACTGCGGTAGCCCTACAACTTCGTGATTCTATCATTCTACTTCGTTCTGCTCTTTGTGATTTGATTTCAGTCACTGCAAATTTAGCAGAGAAAGAGCGGGACACTGTGATGCTTGGGCGAACTCATGGTCAAGCAGCAGTGCCCATCACATTTGGTCTGAAGGTAGCGGTTTGGTTGGATGAATTACGTCGTCATCTTATTCGTTTAGATGAAGCCGCACCTCGAATTTCTGTAGGTAAATTTCTTGGAGCAGTGGGCACAGGAGCGGCTCAAGGAGAAAATGCTAGAGAATTACAGAAATTGATACTTACACATCTTGGTTTAGGAGTTCCCTTGGCTACTACTCAGGTAGTTGGCCGTGATCGTTATGTTGAGTATATTTCATGGTTAGCAAATGTTGCAACTACAGTCGAAAAGGTGCTGCAAGAAATTCGTAATTTACAACGTTCCGAGATTGCAGAAGCAGGAGAAGGATTTGATGTTAAGAAGCAAGTGGGTTCTTCGACAATGGCTCACAAGAAGAATCCCATAAAATCTGAGAATGCTAGTGGTTTGTCTAGAATCGTTCGTTCATTTATTATTCCAACTTATGAGAATGCACTTCTTTGGCACGAAAGAGATCTTGCTAATTCTTCCTCTGAGAGATTTACACTTTCTCATGCGAGTACTTTGTGCCATGATATTATGCTGAAGACTTCTCAAGTTCTAACTAATTTATGGGTTGACGCCGACCGCATGATGTCCAATATCGAATCTCAGAATGGTTTGGTAATGGCTGAAAAAGTGATGATCGATTTGGTTGGAAAAGGTGTTGCAAGAGATGAAGCACATGAGATCCTTCGGACGGCATCTTTCCAAGCGGTTGAAACTGGTGAGCATCTGAAGGATATTTGTTTGAGAACTGAGAAGTTAATGTCTGTATTTTCAGAAGATGAAATGAATCGAATGTTTGAACCGTCTTCACATCTCGGAGTTTCTGGCGAGATTGTTGACGAAGCGGTTGCACTCGCTAGAGATGCAGTCCAAGGGTGAACAGATGTTACGCCCCTTTCATTTGGCATTCCCTGTTCACGATTTAGAAAAAGCACGTAGATTCTATACTGAGGTACTAGGATGCACAGTTGGTAGAGAGAAACCGGAATCTTGTGTTTTGAATCTTCATGGTCACCAGATAGTAGCACATTTGGTCGATAATATGCCAGAGTTAGCAACAAATCCAGTTGATGGAAAAAAGGTTCCATCAATGCATTTTGGAATTATTCTTGAATGGAATCAGTGGCATGAAATGCGAGAAAGGTTCGAAGAATTATCACTGGAATTTGTTATCGGACCTTATCTTAGATATGAAAATCAACCTGGTGCTCAGGCTACAATGTTCATCAAAGATCCATCTGGAAATCATTTAGAATTCAAATCGTTTCAAGATGATGCTATGATTTTTGACGCATCTTGGGGTTCAACTAGTCAATCAGGAAAATAGGCATTATTTCTGGCTCAGTTTTCTATACTCCTATGCCTTCCAAGGAATGTTAACATGGCTGATAAGAAGGAACAATGGTGGACCGATAATCACAATGAGGATGGCCTTTCAGATGCCTTTGAAGATGCAGCAGCTGAAAAGGTCAAACAAGAAGCGGAATTAGAAAAGGCAAAGCATGCCTTGGAAATGGCAAAGATAGAGGCAGAAAAAGCAAAGATAACAGGTGTGTCTCAAACTTCATCACCCTCAACCCCTACTTCTCCAACTCCATCTCCCTCAACTCCATCTAATTCTAATCCTGATTCAGGTTGGAAAGGGTTCTGGTGGCTTTCATCAGGAGAACTTGCTGCAGTAATTATTTCCTCGATAGTTGTGATTTCTATCATAGGTCTTCTTGCAATGCAAGCATCAACAGAGAAGGATTGGCCAGTTTATCAGGGAACAATTACTGGTTCAAGTGATACCAATATGATACCTTTCAATGCAACGATTTCAGGTAATGGAGTAGATAATGGGACAGGTTGGTTTGAAGATTGGCAAGAGATTGAAACCCGTAATGAGGATTGTTGGACAGATGATTATGGTGACGAATATTGTGACGTTTGGTACACTTATCATGATGAGTACACCTGTTATTCAGATGTCTATATCACATGGGAAGTAAATGGTACCAACTATTCTGGTTGGGCTCTTTCTCCGTCATATACTTCGCAGTCATTGTGTTATGATGAAATAGAGGCACATTATCCAATAAATGGTACAATTTTAATTGAGATAGAAGAAGATAACCCTTCTGTTTTCCATGTGTTTACAATTGAACATGGTTCTACCACCGAATGGATCGAGGAACAGAAATTGGATATGACTTCTAGTGGATTTTCCACTAAGTACAATTGTTTCTACAAACCGGCCTTTTCCTACACTATTGGTTCAACTGACTATACTGGTTCATTTTCTCCAAGAATGCTAATTGGAGCAGATTATAATGGGCCTTGCTTAGATTCTGCAAAGAATTCCCATGGCCCTGGTTCTAAGATTACTGTGTATGTAAATCCTGAAAATCCTACTGATATTCGTTCAACTCAAGTTGAAAAGGGCGCTACTGCAGCATTGATAGTTTGTGCTCCTTGTGGGATTTTCCTTTTGATAGGACTCTTCATCTATGTCCGATTCAATAATGTTGAACCGGGTGCATATGTTACTCGTTCAGGAGTAATTCACCATCATAGGGGATACCATCCAAATAATGATGTTGTTATTATCAACAATAATTATGGCAGACGTCATGGCTATTTAGGTCCGGCCCACCATCGTCATCACCATAACCGTTCACGAAGATCAAGTTCATCTTCTAGAGTAACTAATTCATCTTCCAACCGTTCTGGTGGCGGTGGCCGTAGCAGAGGCGGAGGTCGCTCAGGTGGCGGAGGTCGCTCAGGTGGCGGAGGTGGCCGTTCAGGTGGCGGAGGTCGCTCAGGT
>DAQW01000137.1 GCA_002503045.1 Euryarchaeota archaeon UBA39
GGATTCCATTGGAAGTAATGCTTCTACATATTGAAGAAATATCTCGGGCGAATTGTTCATTGATGGAAGAAGAATTAGGTCAAAAATTGCTTGAAGGAACCATTGCTGAAAGACACTTGGGAATCTTAGGCTTACACCAGTTATCAAAAAAGGAGGTTCTTTCTAATTCAACTAAAATTCAATTAATAGAAATTAAATTACCAGATGGTGATAGCCTAATTAGACGAATAAGAGATAAAATCGTTGAATAATTTAGTAACTGTCAAAGACACTCATGATATCCATCGAGTATGAATAACTCAATCGTTCCTGCAGATGAACCGATTGTTGAGAAAGTTTTGGAGTGGACAATTGCAAGAGATGCCGAAGATATCGGAATTCTAATGCAATGGATTGCTGCTGCAAATAAAAAAAGAGAACGTGAAACGTTAATTGAACGTACTAGGGAATTATTGGCTGAAATTGAGCACGCCACTCGTCGTTTAGATGAAATGAGGTAGGTGATTTAATTCACGGGTTAATTCTAGCTGGAGGGTTATCAACCAGAATGGGTACCGACAAAGCAAGCCTAATTCTAAATGGTAAAATGTTGATTGAAATTGTTGTAAAAAACCTCCAAGAGGCTGGGATTTTGAATATTATAGTATCAGTAAGAGATCAAGAACAGTCAGAATGGATTAAGGAAATTTTCAATGGCAAGATACAGACTGTGATTGACTCCAAAGGAAAGAAGGGAATTTGGGATGTTCTAATATTTGCACTTCCAAGAAATGAAATCGTTCAAATTATATCTGTTGATTCTCCTTGGTTTGATAGGGAATCGATAGAATCCCTGACAAAAGAGTGGGAGGATAACGGCACAAAAATTGGAGTAGTGCCTTGGAGTGAAAATGGACCAGAGCCATTGTTAATGCAAGTGAAATCATTAGAATTTTTGGAATTAATTAGAAATTCAAATCCAATGCCATTGAGAAATTTTGTCAAATCAAATTCTTTTGCTAAAATTGAGTGGGAAAATAATTCAAAAATGGATTCATTAAGAAATCTCAATTATCCTAGAGACCTTATTTTCTAATAATTTCACCATCAATTAATCGGATTTTTCCTTCAGAAAATAAATCAATTATTTTGGGATATAATCTATGTTCTACTTTCTTTACTCGTTCTTGTAAATTTTCTAACGTGTCATGGGGATAAACTGGAACTTCGGATTGTTCAATGATTGCTCCTGTATCCATTCCTGAATCAACGAAGTGGACTGTGCAACCTGATTTTGATTCTCCAGAAGAAAGGACTTCTTGATGTGCATGAGCGCCTGGAAACTTAGGTAACAATGAAGGGTGGATATTCAATATGCGTCCTTCCCATCTAGAAACAAAATCAGGGGTTAATATTCGCATATATCCTGAAAGGATAATTGCTTCAACTTCATTTTGCATGAGTTTTGTCTCAATTGACTTTTCATGAATTAAACGTCTAGATTTGGAATCTGCAATATCTTCTGGTAACGGAATTGATATTGATAATACTCCAAATTGTTGAGCAATTGCGTGACCTTTAGCCTCAGATTGATCACTTAGAACGATAACTGTAGTATGGCAAGAACTTTGTTTATTTTCTACATGCTCAAATAATGCCTTCATTCCAGAACCACCACCTGAAATCATTACTGCCAATCTCAACGGATTATTGGGTGTGCCAACCCGAAGGGACATAGCCGTAGGATGGGGGGGTTACGCTTGAGGATATTCACAAAATAAATACGATTATACATATCATCATTAGAGGGAAAAAAAGAGGGATAGAATGCAGCGCTTAGAAACAATTGATGCAATTGTTGAGCGTTATTCGGTAGCAAGTAGTAAAATGAAGAGTCGGGCCTATGTATCGTTAGGAATCATTTTCCTTGTTTTCGCTATTATTGGTATCTGGATCCCTGGTTGGCCTTCAGTCTCGTGGGCAGTCCCTGCAGCATTTTTGTTCTCATTATCCAATGAACGCTTATTTCGTTGGACTCTTTCTAATCGTTTTTTTGGTCCAACATTATTCGAATATTATGCATCCGGAAAAACACTTCCTTCTCATGTTAAATTCATAATTGTAGGAATGATCGGTTTAATGTCTACACTTTCTGCTTTTTTTGTTTGGAGTGTGTCGACAAAGGGAGACAATGGAAATCTACTAAATCCTTCAACATGGACTGGGGCAGATGAATTTGCAGCAGGTTCAATCACTATCCTAATCGTTGGCTTCATCGGAATTATTTACATTCTTAGGTGGGTAAAAACGAGAATTAATTGAAATTATTCACTTTCGCTCAGAATTACAGGTTCCGGTAAAATATTCAAATCTTCAGATGATTTTGGCCTTCTGAAATGACTCCACAAAGCAAATGGAAGGCTCCAGAAAGCTCCCCCTACTGCTGCTATTGGAATCAATACTAGCCACTCTGGTCCCATGTCTGGTCCACCAAAGACTGCTCCGAAGACTGGAATAATGAATGTTAGAAATGATACGGGAATCAAGTGGACTAGGCTGACCTCGTTCGGTTTGACTCGCTTAAGAATGAAGGGTGGGATCAGAATCACTGCAAGGAATGAAAGCATTGCTAATGCGAAATCAACACTGTCAGTCACAGCACTGATAACGTTGAGAATCATCAGGATTGCCATCAATCCGCCATTAACGGAGCCGAACAATAGGATGTTTTTCCAACTCATGCCCACCACTAATGTCTGAAAAGTCGTGTACCTGTAAACAACATAACCATTTCGTGTTCATTAGCAGCATCAATTACTTCTTGATCTCTAATCGATCCCCCTGGCTGTACTACTGCTGTGATGCCGATTTCGTTACTAGTATCAATTCCATCCCTAAATGGGAAGAAAGCATCTGAAATCATCATTGCACCCTGTGCCCTATCACCTGCTCTTCGTGCAGCGATGCGTACAGCCTCTACTCTACTTGTTTGACCGGGGCCTATTCCTACAGTTGCAAATCCTGTTTCAGTAGGTTGTACAAAAATTACACAATTACTCTTAACCTGAGCGCAAACAGCAACCCCAAATCTTGCTAAATCCACTTGATTTGGATTTGCTTGTACCTTTGTAACACATTTAACTTCGGACCAGTCAATTACTGGTGCACCTTCTGTTTGAGCTAACCAACCACCATCAATTTGACGAAATTGTGTTTGCATTTTCAATGGAGTCATTTCCTCGAGTGTAAGCATTCTACGATTCTTTTTCTGAGACAATACTTCCAAAGCCCCATCTTCATAACCTGGTGCAATTATACATTCAACAAAATGATCACCGATTCTTTCAGCAGTTACTTTAGTTACTGGGGTGTTGAATGCAATAACGCAACCAAAAGCAGATTCTGGGTCACTGGCTAATGCATCATTCCAAGCTAATACTTGATTGGTTGAAACTGCAACGCCACATGCATTGGTATGCTTGATTATTACACAACAATGGGGATAATCTACCCATTCAGGCCCAATGTGGGAACGACAAAAACGTAATGCTGCATCTAAATCTAAATAATTGTTGAATGAAAGTGCCTTCCCCCCATGTTGTTTTGCTGCTGCTAACCCATGTGAAGTTTTATCACCAAAATTTGTTGGATAAAATGCTGCGGGTTGATGTGGATTTTCACCATATCTTAGTGAATTTCTTTCACCCCCTGAAACAAGGAATTTTTCTGGCAAATTTTCGGGTATAGAATTTTCAAGTGATTCTAAGCGATTGGCCAATGTATTAGCGAGAGTTACATCGTATGCTGCTGTTCGTTGATATGCAGTCAACGCTAATCGTTGACGGGTTACCAAATTAATTGCACTGGGATTCCCATTTGCTTGTTCAATCGTTTCAAGGAGGTTGTTGTAATCACTAGGATCTGTAACGATAAGGACATCTTGGTGTGACTTTGCTGAAGCTCTAACAAGGGTAGGGCCACCGATGTCAATCATTTCAATCAATTCTGCTTCACTAACAGGTGGTTCTTTTGCAGCCACTTCTTCAAAGGGATATAGGTTAACTGCCACTAAATCTATTCTTGGATAGCCCAATTCTTCGAGTGTAGCCATATCATCAGAATTGTTGCCTCGAGCGAGAATCGCTGCGTGAATCGCAGGATGTAGTGTTTTGACTCGCCCATTGAATACCTCTGGGTGTCCCGTTACATCTGTGACATCTGTGACATTTACGTCATTTTCTCGTAATAATCGCGCTGTCCCTCCTGTTGAAAGAATAGTCCAACCCAAATCAGTCAATTTCTTTGCGAAATCGACTACTCCTGTCTTGTCATATACGCTAATCAATGCTCTAGGAGATGCGTCCATCACGTTATCCCCCTCTGTGGGCTGGGTCTCAAGACCATGAAGATTCGGAAATCAATCCCCACGGGATGAAATGACCTGATCGATACGAAGAAGGCTACACGCAGCCTCTGTAGCACCAATTATTCCATTGAGAATTGTTTCTGTTGGGTGAACTATTCTAGGATCGATAATTTCCACCTTTCCATTTTCACTAATTCCCCATGATTCGGTACCATTTGATGTAGCACGCAAAGACAAAATTGTATCTAATACATCAGATCCTGCATTTTCAACTAAGGTAGATGGAATGATTTCTAATGCTCTAGAAAATGCTTCCATAGCTAAACGTGAACGATCTGCTCGTTCTTCGGATGCCTTTCGAATATACAACGAGAGAGTAGCGTATACTGAGCCCCCTCCAGGAACTACGGTTCCAGAATTTACTACGAGTGTTGTGCTCCGAATTGCATCATATAATCCTCTAATCACTTCTTCTCCTGCAGTTCCTTCTATTCCACCAACTACAATTGTGGCCACTTGAGAATCATCTCCTCCAAGAATTATTATTTCATCCTCTACTCTATCAGTGGCTGATTTTCTGTTACAATTGATTTCTTGAGCAAAACCAATATCTGAAATATCTAAATGATGGATACTAGATGAAATTGTGGAACCAGTTGCAGATGCTAAATTCCTTAATTCAGATTCATCAAATTCACCTGCAACAAATATTCCTACATCAACTAAATGATGCAAAATATCTCGATCAACTTCTCCACCCACTACAATGGCTTGGACACCAAGATTGACTAGATTTTCTACCAATAAAGAGCGAAGACGTTCTTGCTCATCGATAAATTCAGTTAATTGTTCGGGGTTTTCAACTTCAATTTCAGCGTCTCTAGTCAAACTACGTGGAGATAAATCTCCACTTACTACTGCAATATTTACATTTTCTCGTTGCCCTTCCAATCGATCAAGTAAAACTCGGCGGCGAACAATAACTCCTGGAATTACACGACTGTCGTGTAATCCTCCACTTCCTTGGAGATACATGGAAATGTCTTCAAATTCTGCATGGATTTTATTGTCAACTAAACGAGAAATCTGAGATGTTGCTCTCGAAGCTAAAGTGGAAAAAAGCGAGAGATTCTGATCTGCAGATTTTCCTCGAAGGGCTGTATTCGCAACGGATTCCAAAATTTTCTGATTCTCTGGATTAATTTCAGTACTACAACGAATAATTTGATCCTCAACAATTTCTAATGCAGCCAGAAAACCATCCACAATGGTGAGGGGATGAAGTCCCATTCGAATCAAACGATCGGCTTCAGCAAGTAATTCTCCACAAAATAGCAAGCAACGTGTTACTCCATCACCACAAGAATTTTCTTGGGATTCAGCTAAACTAACAAATGCCTTTGCTGCTGGATGTTTTACCATTAATTCTGCAACAATCTTAGCGCCGTCGTTTGTAACTGCAGTAGTCCCATCGGTTTTGTATAGCATTTTATCCAACCCTCTAGGCCCAAAGGTTGGTTTCAAAATATCTGCAAAAGCGCGTGCTGCTGCAATCATCTTCTCTTGAACTGCGGTTCCTCCAGTGATAGTAGTCTCTGGACGAACAATGACAACAGGAGGAGTCCCTTCACCTTCTGACATGCAATTACCAATTCTCCCGACTAAGACATGTTTCAAGAATCATTCCGATGACCAAATAGCCCATGATTCGTCTGAATCTGGCTTTCGATAATAATTAATTCCACTACCCTCTGGCCACTCAAGCCATTCAAATCCATGCTCATCAGTTGTTCCACTAATATCGTCAGAAGGTGTTAATTCGATCATTGCAGGGTCCACCTCTGATTCTTCGGATTCTTCAGATTCTTCGGATTCTTTCATTGATTTCTCGACTAATTCTTCTTCAAAAATTGATTTTTCATCTACTTCAAATGGTGAAATGAGATTTTGTTCTTCAGATTTTCTATAAATTACTGTACTTAATTGAATTAAGAAAATTGCAGCTAAAAGAGCAATGACTGCTATCTCAATTATTGGGAAAATAAATCCTGATTCATCGCTAGTTTCCTCTAAATCACTTAATTGATTATCTGTTTCATTTTGTCCATTGGGAATATTGGTTTCATTAACATAAGTCATATTCTGGAATGTCTCATTTTCAAAAATTGTTGATGTGTTATTTGCATATGTATTATTTGCATATGTATTATTCATGAATTCATTTTGTGTTTCATTTTGGTATGTATTGTTGATGAATGTCTCATTTTCAAATGTATTATTGACATATGTATTGTTAACATACGTGTTGTTATTCACGACGGTAGAACCTCCACTATTTGTTGAACCATCAGGCACTTGCCCTGGAGCACACCCATTGGAATTGGCCGATTCTTCCAATGGAGTTCTAGAACAACGATCATCTAAATCTCCAACTCCATCTCCATCATCATCCCAATCTTCGTTCCAATCATGACACCCATCAGAATCGATATCTATTGAGGGATTTGTCTTCCATCCATCAATTCCTTTGGGGCAATTATCATCAACATCTGGAATACCATCTGAATCATCATCAGTATCTTCATCTGAATCATGGCATCCGTCTCCATCGTAATCAGTCACAGAACCAGATCGCCAATCTACAGTACCATTAGGGCAGAAATCGTCCACATCAGGGAAGTCATCATTATCGTCATTATCGTCTTCTTCAACATCATGACAGCCGTCTCCATCATTATCTGATGATGGTGTCGAGGTCCACCCGGTCTTTCCTTTTTCACAATAGTCTTCGTCGTCATCTATTGAATCATTATCATCATCATCATCCTCTAATTCATCATGACAACCGTCTCCATCAAGATCTGTTGAAGGCGAAGAAATCCAGCCTGTAATACCAAGTGGGCATGAATCAGGATTGTCATAAATTAAATCATTATCATCATCACTATCTTCTGTTGAATCTTTACAACCATCTCCATCATGATCTGTAAGATTAGATGATGTCCAATTCAAAGCACCATACAAACAAGAGTCGTCAGAGTCGAGTATGCTATCATTGTCATCATCATCATCTTCGACTGTGTCTGAACAGCCGTCTCCATCATAATCAGTAAATGCTGATGATATCCAACCAAAAGATCCCATTGGGCAAGAATCTAATTGGTCGGAAATTCCATCGCCATCATCATCTAAATCACAAATATCTCCAATTCCATCTGACTCATAATCTGCTTGAGGAGGGTTGTAAATACTCTGACAATTATCTCGATTATTTGTAATTCCATCTGCATCTTGATCTGCACTCATTCTAGAAATAAATAGATCACTTCCATCTGAAGTTGTCAAAGAATCTAATCCAAATTGCCGGGGTCCTCCGTTATCATACAATATTTCTCCAGCCACCTCAATAGAACCGTTTGTAGCAGGGACTACGGCTCTAACGTTAACTGGACCGGTGGGTTGTTGAGCCCATGACCAAGTACCTTGATCTGAAGCCATTGCAACAAATCCAGTTCCAGCATTAGAAAGAGTGGTTAAACCAACACTAATTACTCCTGTCTTTTGTCCTACTCCAACTATACTTCCATTGCCAACAAAACGGACATCATAGAGATAATCGTTGGAAGTTCCACCTAATGCGATAGACCAATCCCATCCAACATTAGAATGATTCCACATTGCAAGATATCCGTCATATGCCCCACCAGAATTTACAGAACAACAGCCTGAAAATGAAACTGAATTTTGGAAATAACCTCCAATTACAACATCTCCATTGGATCTCACATCCATTGATTGAACGTAATTACAATTATTTCCAGAAGTACAATCTGGCCTATCCCAAAGATGCATTGTACCATTTTGATATAGGCGAACTAAAGCTCCTGCAGAACTACCGCTGATGGAATAACTAGTGCCCCCAGGGGTGGTATATCGATCGCTTCTAGTCCAAAATACAACGCCACCATCTGGATGGCCGGCTATTGCATCTAATGATGGAGAGTTGTGACCTCCATCAGTACGGAAAACATTATTCCAACCATTAGTAGTATTTCTTTGAGCAAAACAAATACGATTATCACTTCCAAAATTGTATGATTGGCCTACAATAGTAACAGTATAACGGCAAGTACCAGTAACCCAAAGATCGCCATTTCCATCTATTGCAGTTTCAAAATATGCTTCATAGCTTTTATCCCATCCTGAAATTTGATCAATAGATGCCCATGAACTAGATGTCGGATTCCAACTTAAAACATAAAAATTCGAAGAAGTGCTTATTCTAGAATAACCTGGAACATCCAAGAATCCATTAGATTGTACCGTAATCCAAATCGTTCCGTTTGGAGCAACTGACATTGAAAGTCCTTGTTGCTGACGGTCTGAATCCCATTCAGTTTGGAATGAAAAACGATCTAAATCGGTCCATGCTCCAGTTTCATTGAATATTGCTAACCAGACATTTTCATCATTTGTCGCACCAGATGTTAAATTTCCAAATCGAAGACCTTGAGATTCTCCATGAATTAATACTGCAGTATGTGTAGAATTTATTCTCTCTAAATCAATCACCGTTTCTGTATTTGAAAATCCAATTTCTTCCTTTACATAATGTGTACTAGTTGGACCAGGGTATGATGTTGAATCGCTCCAAGAATGTACTCTCATTGAAGTATGTGGAGAATCAGACCAATGATCGTCTATTGAAGTGGTATCTGTTGATGTTTCTGTCTCACCAGTTCTAGCGAAATTCGACCAAGCAGCAAATGCATAATCCGTTCCTGAAGAGGAATCGATAACATCAATATCAAATAAATTAGAATAACAAGAATAACGCTGATTTTGATATGAAATAAAACCGGTACTTGTAATTCCAACAAAAACTGCAGAGGAGCCTGAACAGCCAGTGTAAATATTATCTGAAGAGGAGCTGCCGTAAAACCTCACATTATTGTCGCCTTTATTATGAAAAGATAGGGCCAAATTTCCTGAAGATGATGGTTGTTCAGGCACTATTATTGAAGGAGCCCATTGTTGTCTATTGCTTTGATAATAGTTATTATTGTAGTTAGAGGTGCTTTTTATTGCCCATCCAATGGCTCCAACATTAGAAAATTTCACAACATAAATCATTTGATGATTATGCCCTGTTGTCATTCGAATAGAGCCCCATGTAATTTCATGTGATCCAGAATTATTGTAGAACAATTCACCGGCAACAAAAATATTTCCTCCAGGGTCTATATCTACAGACCAGGCTCGATCATTTGCTGTTGCTATTGGTTTTCTTACCCATTCAACTCCAGTTGTGGCTATTCGCATAACCAAACTATCTGATCCCGTGCCTCCTCCATGGGTAATGGTGGTTTGATCTAGAACCAATGACGGTGATGAAAATTCACCAACCACAATTACACGATTGTTGTTATCTGTAGTACAATCGTGTGCTTCTTCTACACCACTGTTTCCATAACGTCTTAGTTGATCCCAAACTCCAGAATTTGTAGACCATGATACAATTATATCATTATCAATTCCACTTCCATTGTGTGCTGTTCCATTTACAATCAATGAACTGCTATTCGTCCACCCACAATAAGCAATATTACCAGTAGATGTTTCTGCAACACCAGTTATATTATCAAATCCAGATGAACCTAACGAATTCCCCCATAGAAAAGACCCTGTTAGACCATTTACTTTCAATGAAAAACCATCTCTATCTCCTTGATTAACCAAAGAATTGGAATTTACATTAATCGAAGAAGAACTGAATGAACCTACCAAAATCAAATCACCATTAGAATCTACAATCATATCCTCCAGATATTCATCTGATTCGCCACCAAATGTTTGCAACCATGACCAATAACCGTTACCTGAATTGTATGTATAATGGCCGATGAAAACATCTAGACCGCCGTGATTTAGCACTTGAATTGAATTCGTTGTCATTGTTCCAGATTGAAGATTTAGTGAGCCGCCTCTATAAATCCCTGCAGCAAAGAAAGATCCGTTTGATTGCCCTTCTACTTCCTTAACCCATGTATATCCGGCATCTTTGTCTTTGTTTACCCATTCCCAACCTAATGGATTTGCAGCTGCAACACTATGCTCTGGAGAGGGGGTTTCAGAAAGTGGTTCGGGTTTTTGATCGATTACAATACCCAATAATAATGGCATCAAAAATAATCCAACTAAGGCTAATGCCGTCCTCATTGAATATTCATGTAACTACTCAGTCTTGAATTAATCGCCGCGATTTTTTCATCTTCTGCGTCTTCTTCCCTTTCCTTTGCCTTTTTTCGATCTGTTTGAACTTCCACTTGATTCCCAAGAACGTAATGCAGTTGATGGATCAAATCCATGGTCACGAAGATGATTTTGTTGGTCTAAAGTTCGACGAACTGAATGAGATAATTCTTTGTATCCTTTTACTTTAAGTCGTACTCCTCCAACTTCTTTTTCTAATGCACGAATTGAGTCGCCGCCTGATCCAACGATTGCTCCAATTGCTGCTTCATCAACATAAATGTCTGCTGAAGAGTCACCGGTAAAAATTACATGATGGACTAGAACTCCTGTGAAGGACCTTGCTAGTCGTTTCATTTCCTCTGCTGCCAATTGACGAATTGGGCTTGATTGTGTTGGATCATCTGACCCTGAAACCGGAACCACTGCTATTTCTGAACCAAAAGCAAACATCTCATGTGTCAATTCTCCAGAAGGGAATTTACGAATTTCGATTACTGGTCTGGACAATTCAGAATCCATTCCAGAAGGTGCTCGAACAACCATTTGTAATTCTAGAACTTGATGTACCTTGCCTTTCTCTATATGGATTACTGTATCCAATACTTGTGAAATTAAGCCAAGTTCAACCTTTCCAACCAATCTTTGAATTGCTTCAAGGCCACTGTTCGCGTGTGTTACCCCTAGTAATCCAACTCCAGCCAATCGAACATCAGAAAAAATTCGGAAATCATTCGCCCTTCTTACTTCATCATAGATTACAAAATCTGGGCGGACGAGGAAAATGATTTCAGCAGTCTTCTCTAAATCTCCTTCCAAAGGGGCATACTGAGTTATTCTTTGCGCCACTTGCAAATCTCGCGGAGCTTCCATAGTCTTAACCATCGCACCAATTTCAAGATCTAAATGATCTGCAATTGCTGTTGCAAATGTACTCTTTCCAGAACCAGGTTTTCCTACAACAAAGACACCTCGATGATGATCAGAAAGTCTGGCTATCAAATCTTGATTGAGATCATAATCTTCCAAACTAAGACGGGCTACTGGTCTGACAACCGTAATTTCCCAAGCATCAGAAAATGGGGGTGATGCGCAAGTTACTCTTAAATCACCGATTTGGAGAATTGTGCAACCTATTCTTTCAATTTCTACAAAACAATCAGATCTTGTTTGATTTTCACTTACAATTTCTTTCAAATCGGAAGCCAAAGATTCGACCTGCCCTTTACTCCAAGGGTCTTCTTCCATCTCGATTAATCGAATTTCGCTAATGTGTCCGCATTTTACTCTTGGAGGACAATCTGCCTTGAGGAAAACAGTACTAGTCGTTTCATCAGAAAGCAATAATTCAAGCTCATCTGGTAATAATGGGTGGTCACCAAAGGATGCCATGAAGATGTTGGGACGTTGGGGGTGCTTCAATCCGACGTAAGTAATATTGTTCAAACATTAGTTGGAGTAAGGATGTCGAAAGTCCATTTCCATAACAATGTAGATGTTGCTGCAGTGATTATAGCACCAGATATTGGGAACGAAAAGGCAATAAAAATCTGATATTGGATGATGAATGCAATACCATATCCAATAAAATTTGTAATTGTAGCAGAAGAAATTTCAAAATTTTTCGTTAATACGGTGGTTTTCCTCATAGATTGAATTAGAATAGCCATGATACCTAATATGATTAGATGACCAAAAATCCATCCAACAGTTGAGCCGAAGGCCAGATCTAATTGGGTGCTGAAATCGCCAAGTAGGGGCGTTGCGAGGTCAACTGTTGCCATAACCCGACCCACTTACTAGAGATTCTTGAAGACTCGCATTAAATGATGATATAAACTACAAGAAATTATACGCTTACGATTCTTTAAAATAAGTATGAGACAAGGTTTGGTAGTCATCTCGGTTTTAGTAGGATTGTTATTGATTTCATCGCCTGTACAAGCACAAGACCTTGTTGAAGAAGAAGGGAATGTGATAATTGATGTTGTCTTACCATTAGCACTAGCATTCATCATGTTCTCATTAGGATTAGGGCTCACTCGAGAAGACTTTTTCTTAGTTTTTAATGAGCCTAAAGCATTTGGAATTGGAGTTTTCAACCAAATGATTGTGCTTCCAATAATTGGATTTAGTGTTGTGACTTTATTTGGACTAGAAGGCGAATTAGCAGTTGGTTTGATGATTTTAGCATGCTGTCCAGGGGGAGTTACCTCAAATATTCTAACTAAATTAGCAAAGGGAGATACTGCTCTTTCAATATCGTATACTGCAGTAATTTCTGTAATTTCAGTTTTCTCTTTACCACTAATTGTTGGCCTCTCAATGAGTTACTTCATGGGTGAAGTTGCGCCCGACATTGATATTCTGGGTCTTGGAATAACTATGTTTTTACTAACAACATTGCCTGTTTTAATCGGTATGACGATTAAACATCAAGCCACAGACATGGCTAAATCAATGGAAAGAGGAGTGAATGCTTTTGCAACAATTCTGTTTGTAATTATCGTCATCGCTGCAATAGCTAGCGAATGGGATACATTGATTGAAAATATTGGAACATTGGGGCCATCAGTAATCATGTTGAATGTGCTGATGTTAGGGATAGGATATCAGAGTGCTAAATTTTTCAATATTGAAGCCGCAAAAGCAACTACCGTTTCGATAGAAAGTGGAATTCAGAATGCTACTGTAGGGATTACGATTGGCGGTTTAATATTAGCTTCTCCAGATGGTGGTCTTTCTACTCTTAGTCTACCTTCTGGAGTATATGGGGTTTTGATGTATCTCATTATTTCTCCTTTTATTTATTGGAGAATATCTAACACAAATATCTCGGAAAATGAAGTTGAATGATCAATTAAGATTCCTTCAATTCTTGAGGATTCTGATCTAATTCTACAATTAAATTTCCAATTAACAACGCTATTGCACCCAATGGTAACCAGAATGTAACATTTCCTTCAAGTCCCAAAAATAAGGAAGCAGACATTGCCCATACTGGTTCCAAAGCATACAAAATTGCTGCTCTAACAGGAGAAACTTGTTTTTGGAAAATATTCAGAACCAATAATGCCACTAAACTACCAAAAATAGCACAAAGCATCAAGGGGAAAACGAAATCGAAATCCTTCATTAATATTGTAAAATCATTAACATAATGTCTTGAGGAAAATAAAAATACCAAAATTGATAATGCAGCAACTGTAATCAACATCGTTGCAGTAACTTGAATAGGATCTACGATTTTTGTTACTTTGTCTGTAGCAATAATATGTGCTCCAAATAACAATGCACAACCAACTGTCAACCATTCGCCTGGACCAAAGTGCAATTGGGGTGGGCCACTAATCCAACCGGCACCAAAGGTTGCAAGAATGACCCCAATAATAGCAAAGCGAGTTAATTTTTGCATTCCTATTACTACACCTATTAATGCTGTAAATACCACATATAAGCTAGTTAGAAATGCAGAAACTGCAGGAGTTACTTCTGTCAATCCAAGCATTTGGAGAATAAATCCACCCCAGACAATTACTCCAAGAAGTAAACCTCCCTTCCAGACTTCTATGTCTCCTAATCCAGCCCAAGTTTTTGGAACAAATAACAAAAGGAAAAATCCAGCAATTACAAACCGCATCATAACAAAAAATATGGCGACGTGATTTTCAGACAAAGTGGGGATTAAATTTTCAGCTGCGTCCAATGATTGTTGCATCCAAATAAATGTTCCACCCCAAAGAAGTGTTACTCCAAATAATGAAACTAAAGCTAAGTTTCGATTATTTGATTCTATAAATTTCTCATCATTCATTTGTCTTCACCAAAATGTTTTGATCATCGAACCGATAACGTTGACCTGTTGAAGGGCAAATCAATTGCTCATCTAGTGTTTCTCCTGACTCTCCTACCCAGCCAACATGCCTGGCTGGATTCCCAATCATCAATGAAAATGGTTGCACAGAAGATGTGACAACAGAACCTGCGCCAATTAACGCAAAACGACCGATTTCTATGCCACAAAGAATTGTAGCATTTGCTCCAATTGTTACTCCTTTTCTAACAATTGTTTCCTTGAATTCTGACTTTCGATCTATATGTGCCCTAGGATTGAGGATATTAGTAAAAACGCAAGAAGGTCCACAAAAAACATCATCTTCCAATAAAACACCTGAATAAATTGAAACATTATTTTGAATTTTACATCTAGCACCAATTGTTACCCCATTTCCCACCATAATATTCTGTCCAAGTATGCAATTAGGGCCGATTCTAACATTCTTCATGATATGTGAAAAATGCCATATCTTGGTACCATCTCCAATTGAAGCCCCATCATCAATAATTGATGATGGGTGTACCCATGGATCCTGGCCCACCATACCTTGCGCAGAGGATATTGTTGTTTGAGCCGTTGGGTCAACTGGGAGTCTCTAAATCCAAAGACTTCTTCGTAGACTTGAAAGTAATATGGAAATACAATATGTGTGGGAATCATCAGTTAATGATGGGCATTTGGATTTACGATGGAAAGTCCTCCGTATTGGAAAACCAAGACATACTGCACATTATCAGGGAATTGATACTGATCCTAAAACGAAATTTTTAGTGGCATATCATGAAGGGAAAATAGTTGGTTGCTCTACCTTACAAACTGATCCAAGAGATGGAGCGTTGTTTAGAATTCGGGGGATGGCTGTTGATTTTGATTACCAAAATAGAGGGATAGGAAGCAAAATTGTTGAAAAATTGCAAAACTATGCTAAAGAAAGGGATACAGGGATATGGTGCAATGCAAGAATAAAGGCTGTTCCAATGTATCAAAGAAGAGGATTTACCATAGTTTCAGATATTTTTGAAATTGAAGGCATTGGGCCACACCACGATATGGAATGGTTACTAGACTAAGTCTCTACATTGCTATCTAATTCAATGATGTCTAATGCTGAATCTACCGATGCGCCTTCAATAATAGCTGTGATGCCCAATAAATGCCGATCAAAGGTTGCTAAATTTGTTTGAATCATATTTCGAATTAATGATGATGGTGGATCTACTTCATCTAAATCCAATGCGGTTTTGTAATTCAATTCTCCATCAGAAATATCCATTTCAAAATTACCAACTACCAATCTATAATTCACAATAGTAATGAATCTCATTATTTTTTCAATCACAAATTCTGGAATACCATTTTCTAATGATGAATAAAAAATTAGTTGATTCTCTTTTTCTCGTGTTTGAATCATACAATGCCACTTGCCATTTCGACCTTCAAAACCAAACGCAATTGTACTGTGGGTTTCCAATAACTCAAATGTCCAACCATCGTTTTCTAGATATTCTTTAGCTGATTTCAATAAAGGATAATCTTTCAATGGTTCTATTTTCCTATCGATTCTATCTGGAATATCTCGTTGAAGATATTCTTTGAATCTAGGGTTTAATTCAGGAGTTGACGAAAATGAATGTGAGCGAAGAGTAGAAGATATGCTGGCCATAAATTCTTTATCGCCCATACTTGAAGAATCTTGAGAAAA
>DAQW01000024.1:0-459 GCA_002503045.1 Euryarchaeota archaeon UBA39
TGCATTAATTTGTTTCATCAATCCCCGCTTAACGTCGAATCTCTCCATAAGCCTAGCGCGAAGTAATTGCTTATTCAATACTACGAGAGAAAGATAACCGTAGATAGCAAATAAACAGGCCTAAACCTACATCCGTTTTCGCAGGACCATGGCTGCGTTAAGAACAATAGTTGTTGGGTTGATGACTACATTAGTATTCTTATCACCAATTGTTAGTTCAGAATCAGCGGTGGAACTTGATTCGATTATTCATCTAAGTGAAAATGATTTAGCGATAAAAGGAATTGCAGAAAACCCTGAGGAAGATAAAATATTAATTTATGCGGAGGGAGGTTATGCTAGCATTATTTCATCAAAAAACCCTGATTCCCAAGTGTTACTTGCTGCTAGTGATAATCAAACTATGAGAGATGCAGATTGGCATCCTGGTGGAGGAACTGCTCTATTAGTTGGAGATGA
>DAQW01000024.1:851-2942 GCA_002503045.1 Euryarchaeota archaeon UBA39
CAAACCGATTTAAATTCAGTTGCATGGAACACTGCGGGTTCATGGGCATATGTAGGAGGCGATGATGGGTGGCTATGGAGAATTCGAGCTCAAGGAGATGGTGGACTCGATACACACCTAATTGAAGGACGTGGAGAAGGTGACATTACTGACATTGATTGTCATGATGATGTCATGCTTTGTGTAATATCTTCAGTCACCGATGGAATTGGGATTATCGATAGAAATCATATTCTTACTTGGATTGGAGGTAGTTTCTACCCCTGGACCAGTGTTATTTGTCCATCGAACTATTACTTATCTTGTGTATCAGTTTCTAGCAGTCAAGAAATAGGAATTATTCAATTACATTCTACAAATGCTATAGAAAGTGAATTATCAGTTAGTACTGTTAAAGGAATTGAAGGTCAATTTACTCATCTAAGTCACCAAGATGATGCTAGATCATTAATTGTTGTAGCACCATTTGCATTACTTGAACATGATATTAGTAAGAATGCAACCTATCCATGGTTGGAAAATAAAGACGCTCAAGAGTTTAATGTTGAGATTTCCGGTGAAAGAATAATTGGAACTTGGAATAATGGAGAGGATAGCGGTTGGCTAATCACAAGTCGTGGTACAGTGATAGAATTTCATTCTACAGAAGAGGGGAGTGAAATTGGGGTAATACTTGGAGGGATTGTGGGTTTCTTAATCCCGCTAACTATTGGAATGTTGATACTAACTTTAGTCTACACGGCATCTCCAAGGCTACAATATTCGATGACTATGAAGTTTGGAAATAGACAAGAAAAAAGGGATGCAAAAAGACGAGGGAAAGGAAAAAGATAGCACTAGATTTTGACTAGGCCAATCAGGAACATTCATGTGGTTTCTATTATCGCCCACAAATGAGAATTATGGCATATGAGGCTCTAGACTTCTACGATGTTGACTCATTATTGACTGAAGAAGAAAGAATGGTTCGAGACATGGTACGTGATTGGGTTGATGAAGAAGTCATTCCAAACATTGAGATTGCTTGTAGAGAAGGAGTATTTCCAGATGAATGGAGAGTTGCTTTAGGAGAAATGGGTGTACTTGGTGCACCCCTAAAAGGATATGATTGCCCTGGACTTTCTTACACCGCTTACGGAGTGATTTGCAGAGAGTTAGAAAGAGGGGATAGTGGTCTTAGATCTTTTGCAAGCGTCCAAGGATCTCTTGCGATGTATCCAATTTGGGACTTTGGTAGTGAAGAACAAAAGAATCATTACTTGCCAAAAATGGCTAGTGGCGAGTGGATTGGCTGTTTTGGATTAACAGAACCTGATTATGGATCTAATCCTGGTGATATGATTACCAAAGCAGAAGACATGGGTGATCATTATCTCCTTAATGGCGCGAAAATGTGGATTACAAATGGTACAATTGCAGAGCTTGCAGTAGTTTGGGCGAAGTTAGATGGAGTAATTCGAGGTTTTATCGTTGAAAAGAATGACCCTGGTTTTTCTGCACCAGAAATGAAAGGTAAACATTCTCTAAAGGCGAGTGTAACAAGCGAGTTAGTATTTCAAGATTGTAAGATCCCTAAAGACAGGATTCTTCCAGGTGTCAAAGGATTGAGAGGACCATTTTCTTGCCTAAACAATGCAAGATATGGAATTTCTTGGGGAGCATTGGGCTCAGCACAAGCTTGTTTTGACTCTGCTAAAGATTATGCTATGAGCAGGATTCAATTTAATCATCCAATTGCTTCATATCAATTAGTACAAAATAAATTATCTTGGATGCTAAGGGAGATTACAAAAGGGCAATTATTAGCTTACCACTTAGGGAAGAAGAAAGATTCAGGGACTTGGATTCCAGAGCATATTTCTCTAGCTAAAATGAATAATGTAGATATTGCTCTTGAAATTGCAAGAGTTGCAAGAGATATTCACGGAGCCAATGGGATACTTGATGAGTACCCCATAATGAGNNGAGTGTAACAAGCGAGTTAGTATTCCAAGATTGTAAGATACCTAAAGACAGGATTCTCCCAGGTGTCAAAGGATTGAGAGGGCCATTTTCTTGCCTAAACAATGCGAGATATGGAATTTCTTGGGG
>DAQW01000024.1:3215-3657 GCA_002503045.1 Euryarchaeota archaeon UBA39
ACTTGATGAGTACCCCATAATGAGACATATGGCGAATTTAGAATCGGTAAAGACATACGAGGGCACACATGATATTCACAATCTAATAATAGGAAGGCACATTACGGGAATACAAGCATTCACTAGAGAAGCCTAAAAATTAGAAAAGACAATTTAATTGTGAAAACTGAGGGGAAAAAATGAATATAACTGTACTACTAAAACAAGTTCCAGATACAACTGCAAAAATTACCATTTCAGACGGAAAGGTTGATGAAAACTCAGTTAGTAAATGGTCAATGAGCCCATATGACGAGTATGCATTGGAATCAGGCCTTCAATTAAAAGAAAAAACAGGTGGGAACTTAATTGCAATAACTTGCGGTCCAGAGAGGACAAAGAAAATGCTAACAGACGCAGCGGCTGTAGGTGCTGATACTCTTGTTCATATCTCAAATGATGG
>DAQW01000024.1:4037-6312 GCA_002503045.1 Euryarchaeota archaeon UBA39
CGATTCGCAAATTGTATTATGCGGTAAACAGGCTGCTGATACTAATGGTGGATCAACAGGACCAGGGGTTGCTGAACTGATTGGTGCTGCATGTGTAACTTTGGTTTCGGAAGTAAATTATTCTGAAGGAAAGTTTTCAACAATTAGACCAAGTAATTCAGGTACCGAAAAAGTTGCAGTCGATGGATTAAGTGTTTTTGCGTTTGATAAAGGAACATCTGAACTGAGGAGACCAAATGTTAGAGGAATCATGATGGCTAAAAAGAAACAAGTAGAATCAATTACATCTGGAGATCTGGGTGTCACCTTAAATTCTTCAAATGTCGCCCTTAATTCTCAAAACCCTCCACCGGAGAAACCGGCTGGACAAAAGTTCGAAGGCGCGGAACACGTTAATGAAGTAGTTTCGAAATTAAGGAATGAGGCAAACGTAATTTGAGGTGGAAAAATGGATTTTACAATAATAGCAGAAACAAATGGTGATTCACTTCACCCAACAACATACCAACTAATTGGAGCAGCAGCAAGCATGGGCTCTAATTCAACTGTAATTTGCCCTAATGGAGTTGGAGCTTCTGAAGCTGCAAAAATAAATGGAGTAGAGAAAGTGATCTCAGCAACTGGAGATTGTTTCAATATTTTTGATGGTGGAGCATGGGCCTCGGCTATGTCTTCAATGTGTGGAGAAATGACCCTAATATCAGCATCACCAAATGGAAGAGAGATAGGCGCTAGAATTGCTGCCAAAAAAGATATACCAATTATCCAAGATGTAGTATCCATGTCTGAAGGAATTACTGTTAACAGACCTATTTATTCAGGTAAAGCAATGGAATCACTGACAATCTCAGGAAGTGCAGTTATCACATTAAGGCCTAATGCCTTTGAAGCAGCATCGACAGGAAATGATGCTCCAATAAATGTCGTTGATCAATCAGCAGACGTAAAGATTGCAATTCAAGAAGCCATCAACAAAGCGAGTGAGAGATTAGATGTTACAGAAGCAGACATCATTATTTCAGGAGGTCGAGGAATGGGTACAATTGAGAATTTCTCACATTTGGAAGAAATTGCCGACACGATTGGCGCAGCAGTAGGTGCCAGTAGGGCGGTCGTTGACGAGTGGGGTATGCCTCATAGAATGCAAGTTGGACAAACTGGAAAAACCGTGACACCTTCCCTATATATCGCAGTAGGAATTTCTGGAGCCATACAACACTTAGCAGGTATGAGATCTAGCAAATACATATTGGCCATAAATAAAGATCCAGATGCACCGATTTTTGGTGTTGCAGATTACGGAATAGTTGCGACTTGGGAAGACGCAATTCCTGCATTAAAGTCGTCACTTTCAGAGTTACAGTCCTGATTCATTGCAATGCGTTGAAATTAAGATGCCTTTTCGAAAGGTCATGGAATCTAATGTATTCGAGGATAAGAGTGTCCGATTGGTTGTTGCTTCAGCCATGATTCTTGGAATATTAATTGGATTAAGTATTGCAGATATTGTTTTTGATGATTACCAAACAGGCTTAGGAGATAAAGATGGAGATAATGTTCCTGACATCTCAGATTTAGAACCCGATGGAGATGCTGGAATTAGATTTACACTCGTGGAGATTATACATCAAGAACTACAATCGGATACTAATTTGACATTGGTATTAGGCTACAATGACAATGGAGATAGTGAAGGGATGTTGAACGGACAAGTCTGTGTCCTCAACCTCACGATAATGGAGAATACATCTGTAACTAGACCATCTCATAATTGTGTATTCCAAGTAGCGGATTATGCACTAAGGTCTGTATCATTTGAATACAGGTTGTTCGAAGAGAAAATCATTAATCATGAAATAATTAGGGAAAATTGGGATATTTTTGCAGGGAATGATAATGAGAACCCATGGGGGACAAATACTACAGTAGATCCAGCATTCCTATCGGTTGGGAGTACAATATTGTTAGATGGCATGTCAGACAATGACGATTGGGAAAATAATGCTAGAGTAATCTGGTACACAAATAGTGTTGAAATTTTTGCAGATTAAAGAACTTGGACCGTTAAAGCTGCCTTGGATGAAGCACCTCTATCATCCACAACTGTAAGATAAAAAATATGAACACCTTGTGACAATTTCACTTTCACTTGAGAATTGTTGGAAACAACTTTTCCTGCATCATTTTCCCAAGACCAACTATTAATTGTTCCATCGGGGTCATATGATTTACTACCATCCAATAGCACTACGGCCGTACCATCTGACTCAGAACT
>DAQW01000110.1:0-2593 GCA_002503045.1 Euryarchaeota archaeon UBA39
GACGCTACTGCAGCAGCAAAGGAATCAATTCCATCAAAATCGGTACAATCTGAAATTGCAGCATCATCTACTGGACGATCCCCTGGTAGTCGCCCACGTTCTCGTATCATCTGAGCAATACTTTCAGAACTAACTGGGCCCCAAGTAATGAAATCCTTAGCCTTCTGTAGCATTCCAGCATAGGTTTCAGATTCAGGAACAATTACTGCATGATTCACCTTTGTCAAGTTAAGGTAGGACATAGTTTCACGAATAGAACGTTCTACACCACGATCACTACGAACTCGAATAACTAACCAAGCCATTAGGACATACCCCCTCTAGCAATATGAAGGCGCTCAACATCTGCACGACTAATTCGTGCAAGATTTGCTTGCTTCAGTGCATTGAATGTTGCTCTAGCGAAATTGTATTGAGTTCTTGTCTGCCCCTTACTACTGGACCAAACATCAGTTACCCCTGCCATCTCTAGAATCATACTTCCCGTTTCACCAATCACAAGACCTTTACCAGTTGGCGCAGGCATCAAAGTAATTCGGGTAGAACCTGCTCTTCCTGTAATCTTCATTGGAACTGAACGACCAGGTCCTCCACCAGATTCCCATGAACCATTACCTCTTCGAACAGTAATCATGTTTAATTTGGCTTGATTTGTTGCCTTCTGAATTGTAGCTGCAACTTCCTTGCCCTTTGATGTTGCCAATCCAACGACTCCATCTTTGTTTCCGACTACGACCATCACATTGAATCTAGTTCTCTGTCCGGAGTCAGTCATTCTCTGAATTCTACGAGGGCGACCTATCATTTCCACATGTAAATTAGGTTGGAAGAAAGCATCAATAATTTCAGGCTCCCTAATAGGCATTCTAGATGCAACTGCCTGTTCAAAGGTAGTAATCTCTCCATCAATTACCATCCTTCCCAATCGAGTTCTGGCGCCATTAGCCATCCATTCTCTAAGAGTAACTCGAGGATCAGGACCTCGACGTCTTTGACCAGGGGACCCGTCGTCTTCGATTTGACCCAATGCCCAAGCCAAACCTGGAGCAAGAGTAATTGGTTCACTCATGATGATGCCCCCTCTAACTTAGAACGAATGGATTCTACAGAAGATGCCAATGATTCGTTAATATGGGAACCATTAACCCTATCTTCAGTAGGTAAAACATCTTCACTGTGTGGAAGCCAAAGACCTGCATCAATCATGCCCTTTAGAGCTGAAAATGCACGATTACCCTTAGTGGATGCTGCAAGACCTATGTCAAGAACTGCTTCATCAATTCCAGCTGCTAGAGCCTTCTTTCCAAGAGAAAATCCAGTCAAATAAGCAGATGGAACTGACTTGATTGAAGCATCCTTCGGCCAACCATGGCTATGTAGTTCAGAACTATTTGTTTGAACTGCAATTTTATCTCCATCCTTCTCATAGGTCACAATTTGTGCAACTACTCGAGTATTGCTAACACGAACAACAGCTCGAGGCATTTCTCCTCTGAGAAGTTTCAATCTACGCCTATAGTCAGTCTCTCCTGTACGCCTTCTTTTATACTTCAGACGCTGATTCTTTCCATGAACTGCCATCACTCATCACCTCCTAAGGTAACCCCATCTAACTCGATATTTGTCCTCATGTGAGCGATAGAACGGTATGTGCCACCCTTCGCCTTTCTGTAGTAATATCGATATTGACTTGGTTCAATCTCACCGGATTCACGAAGTTCCTTCAAAACACGGCGTTGCGCACGAATTGTCTTCATCCAACGTTCCTTCTTTGGAGTTCTAGATTTCTTGGAACCTTTTCGACTACCATGGCCAACTCTACGTCCTTTAGAACGTTGAATTGCTGCCTTACGTGCACGAGCACGACTTGTACCCTGAATAGGTCGTGCTTTAATCACGCCTTCATCGATTAATTCGCGAATGTCATCTTTCTGAACAGCACTAGATACCTGATCAATATAATCAGGATGAATCCAAATTCGATGAACACCTACTGTCCTACCCTCGCGCCTAGATAGAATACTTGCAGCCATTCTACGTTGATTTGTAATTTGCATCAGAGGTCACCTCTCTTCTCAATTGAACGACGATTCAATATTCTAATGCCCAACTCATCAGCCTTGTTGTGAATTGCTAATCTCTTTCGATTACCAACTCTAGCACCGATTCTGATAGCCTGAGTTTTAGGATCAATATCATCCAGTGAAGAGGAATTATGAACTAAAACTTCAATGAAACCTGATGGATGTAAGTCCTTAGCCGCTCGAACTTTTCCATATCCCACCCTAGCCATAGGAGTTCGATACTTCATGTTCAAACGTTGTTTAGACTGGTACCCCTTGGGTTTTCTCCAACCAGATCTAGAAAGTCGCTTGTATCTATACCA
Source organism: Euryarchaeota archaeon UBA39 (assembly GCA_002503045.1). Lineage (GTDB taxonomy): Archaea > Thermoplasmatota > Poseidoniia > Poseidoniales > Thalassarchaeaceae > MGIIb-N2. The sequence continues at coordinate 2,387 of DAQW01000110.1, forward strand.
CTCTTGACGTCTGAATTTGGGTTGCTTTTTGGATTGAGAAGATCTAAGCGAAAGTGCTTCCTTTGTTGAATCATCAAGTTCTGGTTTTTGCTTGGCCCGATGAACTTCTTCTTCTTCATCCCAATCCTCGTCAAAATCATCAAAATCGTCATCATCAAAGTCGTCATCTTCTTCTTCTTCAAACGTTTCTTCAACTTCTTCAGAAAC
>DAQW01000110.1:2912-13802 GCA_002503045.1 Euryarchaeota archaeon UBA39
AACTTCTTCAGAAACATCTTCATTAGCGGCTTCAAGTCTTGCAATCAAGTCTGCTTTCTTACCTGAGGAAGCAAGGCCCAATTCCTTGAGCAGTTCCTTAAGTTCAGCAACTTTCATCTTATCGTAATCAGACATTTATCCACCTCACTCCGTTCCTGCCTTGCTAGTAATGTAAATACCATCTTGGAAAACTCGACGGTCTCGCTTACGAATCCGACATGCACGCTCGATGTTGGCAGCAGTTTGGCCAACCTTCTCAATATCTGCACCGGAAACGATGACATCTACCTTGTTTTGAACTTCGACTTTTACTTCTGCAGGACTCCATGGAAGTGGAGCTACACGAGGAACCTTTTCGCCGAATAAATTCGTAATAATCATCTCATTTCCGGCGACCTTAATTGTCATAGGGAAGTGAGAATAAACTGCCTTAAGTCGATACACAAAACCAGTGTCTACACCAGTCATCATGTTACGAATATGAGCCGCCCAAGTCCCAGAAAGAGCCTTTTCCTTTCTTCGAGGAAGGTCACAATGCACCTCTACTCCTCCATCTGAATCACGGACTGATATTCGATTATGATGAAATTCCCTGGAAAGAGAAGCACCATCTTTGGATACAGTCAATGTTTTCCCATCAATGCTAGCATTAACTCCATCCGGTATAGGGATGTTGTGAATAATCTGATCTAATTTTACCATTTTTCATCACCTCAGAAGATATACGCTAGAAGACGCCCACCAACACGGGCCTCCTTTGCCTTGTAATGGCTCATTACGCCTTGATTAGTTGTCATTAGAAGAACTCCGAAGTCCTGTGCGGGTAAGAAACGAGATTCCCATTTCTCAAAATCGCTTCTTTTTACTGAATATCGAGGTTTGATGACACCGCATCGGTTTATTGCACCAATGAGTTCGATACGGAAACTTCCGCCTCTGCCATCATCTACTCTTTCGAATTCGCCGATATATCCTCGTTCCTTGATAATGTTCAACATACTCCCTAGGAGTTTGCTTGCAGGGCTAACAGTCACTTCATAGTGGCCAGCTTGTTCGGCATTGTACATACGCACAAATGCATCACTTAATGGGTCAAATTGCATCTCTTCTTCACCTCACTTATACTTCTTGAATCCTAATTCCGGAGCAAAATCCCGGAAACATTGTCGACATAGTCTCAACCCATATCGGCGAACCATACCTCGCTTGCGACCGCAATATCTACACCCAGTCGAACGCCCGATTCTCTCTCCATGAATTCGTCCCATATTTTCACTCCTCCACAATAGTCAAGCCAAACTTCTGACTGAAAAATTCAATGCATTCGTCTCGAGTAACTCGATGATTAATTGCTACACGATGAGCACGCCTTCTTCGACGACTTACACGATGACCTGGACGTTCTAAGACTACATTGATGTCCATTCCAAAAATCCCAATATCTGGATCATACTTTTGCTGAGGGAAATCAGTATAATCGGATAAACCAAATGATAGATTCCCTTGATTATCAAAGTTCCATGCTGGAAGAGTATTTTCACGAACCCAAAATGCATCTTTCAAGAAAGTTGCAATTACGTCCTTATTTCTCATAGTAACCTTACATCCGATAGGAGCACCCTCACGTGTACCCAAATCCCTGTTGGTTTTCTTGGAAATGGTTCTAACAGGAGATGAACCAGTAACAAGTTCAAGCACCCTTTCTGCAGTTTGGAGTCTATTGCCCCCTTCTCCAACACCGATGTTGACAGTTACCTTAGTAATTCTAGGAGCCATCATAATATTTGTATCACTCATTCATCCACCCCCATTGGAACATCATTAGGGCTAGGAATTACCATAACATATTCTTGAATGGTACCAAAGCCTTCTTCGAAATTCACTTCATTAGGCATCGAAGATCTCTTGATTTCAACTTCTTTAATCGTAGCAATCTCTCCCACGTGGTTACCGCCAGTAAGGTAACAATGAGCACCTTCAGATGCAGTATAAGTCTCAACTACACTACCATCGCTAAGATTGATTTTACAAGTAGAACCTGTAGACCAGTCGTCCTTACTTCCATTTTCAACAATCATTGTTCGACCATCGTGGAAATTCAGTTGGGTCATTCCACCCTTGATAGTAGTCTTACCATTAAGTCGACATAACTTGGTTCCTGCCTTCTTAGAATCAATCGGATTATAAGAAAGACGACCTCTTTGGTCAAAGATACACATATAGGACTGATCGCCCACAGTTAATACATCAAATAATCCAACACCACGGTTGATTGACTTGATTTCATGGCCATCGACTTTGACAAGCCCCTTCTGAATAATCTGATTAGCTTCTTTTCTAGTCCCTGCAATTCCAAGAATATCTCTGAGAATAATTCCAACAGGCATACAACATTCAATGGAATGCCCACAAGGATCAGGACGTTGAACCCAAACTGTTGTCTTTCTAGGCAACGGCCAACTTCTTGGCATTGCTAATCGCTTCATATGGCTACTTCTACCCATTTCATGCACCTCCATTCTCTCTAGAAAGGATCTTTGCCATTCGCTTGCTATCAGAATCATCTAATTTTGTTATAACAACATTTGAAGCACGAATTGGGAATGGTTCATCTTTACCATCTGACTTGGTTACAGTTACTCCTTCGATGTGTAACATCCCACTTGGTTCTACAAGAATGACAACTCCAGAAACACCAGATGCGCCTCTTTTACCTTGAGCTCTCTTTCCACGTTCGTCAGACTTGACACTGTTAGGGAAACCGAAATCTCCTCTAACGACCTTCACGGTATCTCCAGCACGAACGGTGACTGTTCTGACAGTAGAATAACTCCCATCTTCTAGAGCCAAGCGTGCACGTACTCGCTTTCTTTGCGCATGGATAGGGGCAGATCCTGCTGCCTTCCTTTGCTTCCTGGGTTGACTGCTTCGTACCATATTTTCACCTCATACAATTTGCTTTGCTGTAGCTGCGACACGCGGCCATCGCTCAGCAGATTCTCGACTAACTGGACCCTTGATATCTGAACCTTTGAGTTCTCCTTTTTCATTGGTTAAAACACAAGCATTATCCTCAAATTGGACCCATGTTCCATCGGGTCTACGGAATGGACGACGTTGGCGAACAATTACTGCATAATGCACCTTACGTCGAACCTCTGGATTACCACGTTTTACTGTGACTTGAATCAAATCTCCTACTCCTCCAGCAGGATATCTACGGTGAACGCTTCCTTTTCGAAGAACTGTGATTAACTGGACAACCTTTGCTCCAGAGTTATCTACACAGAGCATAGTTCCCATTGAAGGGATTGCACGAGTAACCTTGCTAGAAATACCCTTCATTCTGATGCCTCCCTTTCAATTACACAAAACGATACAGTCTTGGATAGAGGGCGACATTCCATAATACGAACAATGTCGCCAATGGAAACTTCACCAATACAAGAGGGGAGATGAGCATTGAAACGATTGGTTTTCTTCTCATATCGTTCATATTTCTTCATTGAACGAATTCTCTGCCTCTCAACAACTATGGAATCATTCATTCCAACACTGGAAACAATTCCTTCGATTATCTGTCCTCTCACACGTAAGTTACCATAGAATGGACAGTTTTCACTGCCATCCCAATCAGCTTCAGGTGCAATTACATCAACGCCAATATCTCGCGGGGTAGCCATTCAATTCATCCTCCAATTCATGTGAATTCTATTCTCTGGACGATGCATTACAGCATCTCCATCTATTGTTTCAGAGCCATCAATAGTGAATTTGACAACTGACTTGGAAATCTTGCGATCCCGAGAATTTGAACGTATTACAAGCATATTCTTACTCTCATTTACGACTGTTCCAGCCAAATCAAGAAGTGAGGAATCAGAAGATTCAACGACGTGAAGATTCCTACCAATCCAAGACATTCTAACAATCTCCATTAGCGCACCTCCACAGTGTATCCATTTTGTTCGAGAACCTTAGATGCTCGTTTCTTGTGATCGCCCTGCAATTCGATGGTACGTCCTTTGACTGTCCCACCACTTGCACAACGACTCTTGAGAATTTTAGCAAGCTTATTGATATCAATGGCAGTGTCATCAATGCCTTCAACAATAGTTACCATCTTCCCATACCTCCTTCTATCAGTTCTAATAATCGCTTTCTGTTGCTCCTTTGCAATTTCTTGACATATACATAATTCATCAGGGAGGCCACACAGATTGCAAATACTCGCCATTCGTTCCTACTCCTTATTCTCGTTCATTATTGTAAGGAGACGAGCAATACTCCTCCTGGTTTGTTTGAATTCGCCAGAGTTTTGAACAGAACCACCCAGAGATTTCTGAGCACGTAATTGCAGAAGTTCTTCTCTTAATTCGATTAAACGCTTCTCTCTAGCCTCATCACTCATCTCATGAATCTCGCGCGCTTTCAAGTGAGTCATTTTCATTCCTCCTCCTGATTTGCATCTTCTGATTTCATTTCTGCTTCAAATTCAACTACAGCATCAACAACGGACTCTACGATCTCATCCTCTGTTGGCGCGGTTTCTTCAGATTCGACAGTTTCTGATTCGGTGACTTTAATCTCATAATCATGAGGAAGTGGATCTAAACCAGATTCTTCTCTGGATTTAATTGTAATTTCAGAAGGCAACTTAGTTCCTGCTCGCATGATTGCAACAGTACAACCAATTGTTCCAAGTTTCTTTGTTGCAACTGCATAACCTACATCCATGGTAGTAAGAGCAGTCTCACCACAATACTTGATGTGACCTGACTGGAATTTCTGTGTCCTATGGCGAGCCCCACTTAATTTTCCTGAAAGGACGATTAGACAACCACGAGCACCTGCAGACATAACGTTCATCGCAGTACTATTTCCAGCTCTACGGAAGAACCATCCTCTCTCTAAAGAAGAAGCTAATCGGCTAGCCATTACTTGAGCATTGAGACGAGGTTCTTCCACTTGGGCAACCTCCAATTTAGGTTGGAATAAATCGAAATCTTCCTCAAGTCTACGTGATAACTCATTGATGATTCTGCCACGAGTACCAATTACTCGGCCAACATGTTCTGCTTCAAGTAAAATCTTCTCTCCTTCAGGAGTACGTGTGAAACTCAAGCCACCGAAACCGGCATCCTTGGTTTCTTCAAGTAAAAATTTCTTGACCATTTGGCGTTCAACGTTACGATTGATGAAAGTACGGACAATATTCTCCTTGCTATTCTTTGCCATGATAAATCACCTCAGAAGATATCCTCGTCTCCATCATCATCCCAACCATCATCGCCTTCTCTTGCTTCCAAGAAGAGTTCCAAATTGACTTGGTAATGGAAATGGGGGCTTGCTCTACCACGTGCTCGCGGACGGAACGCACGGCGAACTTGGCCACGATGAGCAGCAACATGTGTAATGACCATCTCGTCAATATCGTCAATCTCACCTTCATACCTATGGCGTGCATTCTCCATAGCTGAGCGAATTAATCGAATGAAAGCCAATGATGCCTTAACAGGGAAACGACCTGGGCCCATCTTTCCTTTTCGATGACCAGCCATAGTATTACCACCCTTACCTTTTCGAGATCTACGTACGTAAGGAATTGCGCGAGCCTGTTTACGAATATGGTGCTCGCTTCTCCTCTTGTACTTGTCAGGATTTTCGGAATCTTCAATCCAACCATCTGCCTTAATCACCTGCTCAAGATATTCAATTGCATATCCTGCAGTCTTACCACGTAAGAAGCGGCAAATCTGATAGCAGTGCTTATGATGAATGTCAAGATTAACTGCGCGAGCAGTGGTTAAACTGTGATAACCATCGGTTCCACTCAATAACTGAGTGTATCCGGCTCTTGGTTTGTTGCTATCTCTTGATGCCATCTTTTTTCACCTCACTTTAGAGCCACGTGCTTCGACGAACGTGTAGCACCCACACCAGGTCCAGTATGTGTAACCGAACGACGTGTAGGGGCAAATTCACCCAAAGCATGTCCAATCATCTGCTCACGTAATTCAACTTCAATGAATTTGTGACCATTATGAATTGCGATAGTCTTTCCAACCATCTTTGGAAGAACATACATGCTACGACAATGAGTCTTAACTACTCGATCGGAACTAGTAACACGGTGGTATAGATGGTTTTGAGCCCTAGTAAGACCAGTATCAAGCGATCTCCTAACTCTGGATGGGACCAATGAAGCAACTGACACTTCGTCAGGGTTTTCTTCAGATGCAACAAGAGGCATCTCCTTGAGTTCATCAATCTTATATCCACGATATAGGAACTCTCTCTCTCGACGGCCCGCTAATTTAGATCGGCGCTTACGTGCCTCACGACGAGCAGTCTTAGGTGTACGAAACATCTTCTTCTTACGACGTGCCATAAATCACTCCTCCTTTGACTTGGATCTTCCACGACCAGTTCTTCTTGGCGCGATATGTCCTACCTTCTGCCCTGGTGGGGCATGACGAGAAACTGAGTTTGGTCCGTGAACCGCTTGGTGATTTCCTCCACCATGTGGGTGGTCTACTGGGTTCATTGCAACTCCAGAAACAGATGGATACAATTTACCTCTAGCCTTAGCACGATAATGAGCTGCTCCTGCCTTCATCATTGGCTTATCTGTTCGCCCATGTCCTCCGAGAACTCCAATAGTTGCTCTGCAATTAGAATTGAGTTCCTTTAGTCGTCCCGATGGTAATCGGATTCGAACTGAATCACCCATGTTTGACTCCACGACTGCGGAATTTCCTCCACTGCGAGCAAACTTGCCACCATCTCCTGGACGAGATTCGACATTACTAACAGGAGTTCCTTCCGGAATCTGTGAAAGTTGAGTAATATTTCCTGGACGGAGAGCAACATTGTTTCCAATTGCCACCTTCTGTCCAACACCCATTCCTTCAGTTGCGACAATGAAAAATTCATCGCCATTATCTAGACGGACACGTGCTAGAGGAGCTGTGTGAACTGGACTATGTATCAAATCGGAAACTGTAGCTACTTCATCTTCCACACGAGGTACCTTTGACTTACCAGGGAACCTATGACTTCTGACGCGATTCTTAGGGGACGACCCTCTACGTTGTGCACGAATTCTCTTACCCATATCTTACACCACCTTCAGAATGCGCCGAGTTTCAGCGCAGCCTCCTCTGCATCATAGCCTTCTGCTAATTTGACACTAGCATGCTTGCCAGTCTTCATTATTCGAGTATTGACCTTACTAACCTTTACTTCAAGTAAATGTTCAACTGCAGCCTTAATGTCTGCTTTAGTAGCTCGACGACGAACGATAAATTCGATTCGATTGTTATTTTCTTTGTAATAACCTTCAGAATCTGCAACCCTTCGGGCATTTAGAGACTTCTCAGTAATCCAAGGAGAAAGAATAACGTCATATGGATCTACCATTTAATCACCTCATCTCCTCTACTGCTTCTTTAGTAAATACAGTCAATCGACCAAGATCGCCACCAGGTGCAAGATGCTCTGCAGAGAGGTCTTTAGCAACAACTACGTCGACACCAGGTACATTTCTAGCAGCTCTACCTATGGAAGATTTGTCTGAAACAACCAAAAGAACACTCTTAGGAGTCTTTCTACGACGTCCTCGCATCTTACCACGGCCTGCACGAACACTGCGTCCATTCCTAGCACGTTCAAGGTCTTCTCCTAAACCAATAGCGTCCATCATTGCGATGAATCTCTGTGTCCCTTGATTGAGATTGAATTCTTCTATACTACCTTCAGAACCTTCGATAACAATTGGGAAAGATACGTCAGAATCAAATCGATGTCCGCGAGAACGAACCATATCGCCTTGAGTTGTAGCTGCCAATGCACTATCTCTAGCCGCTCGGCGTTCTTTGGTATTCATCTTCTGAGTCCAATCCTTAGCAACCTTAGGTCCATGAGCTCGACGACCACCTCGAGTATGTGGGTTTTCAGCACCTTCTCTTGATCCTGAACGACGCATAATTCGGCTAACACCACGTCCCTTGCCCCACCATTCTACTGAATGCTTCATTCCAGCAACTGGTTTACGACGACCTTGGTGTTCCCTATGTCCATATGCCTGACGACGATTTGCACGTGCTGAATGAACAGCTCTGCGAACCAAATCCTCACGAACGGAAGATTCGAACGCATCGGGCAAGGAGATAGATGAACCAGAATCAACAGAAACAGAAACATCATCGCTAAAGGAAATGGAAATGCTCTTTGTCTTCATAATCAGACCCCCTGCTTACTTGATGTACTGACATATGTAATATCTACAGGAGGTTTTTCTCCCTGAGATCGAGTTGCATCTCTAAATCGAAGAAGACGCTTGGAAGGACCTGGTAAACTCCCCTTCACGATAACATATTGATTTTTTACTTCGCCATATTTCAAGAATCCACCAGCAGGTGTAATCTCATTTTCATCAGGAGTAGAAATTCGCAAGAGTCGCTTATTGTACTCAGTACGGTGGTGGAATCCAACTTGTCCTGCTTGAGGGACAGTAGAACGAACATATCCTGTACCGAAATCACCGAGGTTTCCAGCCTGACGTCTCCTCTTACTGTTCTTGTGACTCAAGAGTTTTACACCCCAACGCTTCACAGAACCTTGGAAACCCTTCCCCTTAGTAATACCAATAACATCTACATCTTGACCTTCAGCATATACATCTGTAAATTCAATTTCTTGACCAAGACGTTCCTTCGCCCATTCAAGTTGAGAAGAAACATCACCGCCAGTTAATCCAAGTTCCATTATTTCTGGAGTCTTGGATGGAGAACCGCTAACCATAGTTGGCTGAGTAGCCACCAAAATTCGTACTTCTTCAAGAACCATATCCTTCAAAGCATCGAAATTAGCGTCGGAGTCATGATTTTGAGGTTTAGGCTGACGACCGGCTCTCTTTGCTGGCTTGTATCCTTCAGGAAGACTTTCTGCCTTGGAACGATTTGCAAGACGAGGGAAAAGTCCTACGACATTTTCATCCAATGAATCAGAATCAGCCCAAGATTCCCCTGCAGTTTGAAGACCATATGGAGTCATGTGGTAACCACGAACTGCAAGTACTCTAATTGGTGGAACCTCAACTACAGTTACAGCAGTACGAAGTTCTGCTCCAGCACTTGGAGAATATGGATTAAGATCCCTCATCAAAATATGAGTCATTCCTGCTTTCCATCCAGCGAAACCTTGTATTCTTACTTCATCAGAATCGGTAGTTGGCCAAGACTTTACTCGACCATGTTGCCTGTTAGCTCGCTTACGCGGGCTAAACGCCATGCTACCTCTGCGGGGTCGGTGCTTATCGGCCATGTTCATTTCCTCCGTTCGGGTGTTTAAGCAGTATAGAGGCCGAAAAACGGCGTATCCTGGCTCGAATTGCGCAGGAGTAACCGTGACACACAACGGCATCGGCGATTGCCTCAACCGTATGCCGGGATGTTAATACAGAGCCCGTCAGTGTCTGGTTACTCGCGGTACGAGCGACCCTCCGACCGTAGTAGACTATATCAACGGTTCGACTCCTTTTTGCCCCTGTTCGATACACGTATCCTCATTTAACCCTAGATTTTTAATTGTAACCATTTTCTACCCTGACCAATCAGGGCAGACTCCATGCCGCCGATGATCTCGCATCCCCTCCTTGTGGATAACGAGGTTGATGCAAGAGCATACCAACTAGAAGCAACAAACGCAACACTTGCATCATCTACACTGTTAGTATTACCTACTGCGATGGGGAAAACCGCTGTACAATGGATGGTAATTGCAGAAACTCTTCGAACGAAGGAAGGAATGGCATTATTATTGGCTCCAACTAATGCACTGGTTGATCAACAACATCGTGGCCTTGAGAGAGTTATGAATCTTCAAAATGGAGAAACGATTGCTAGAATGACAGGCGCAATCCCTCCAAAAAAGAGAATGGGCTCTTGGGAAGAACATAGGATTGTAGTTGCAACTCCTCAAGTAGTCAGGAATGATGCAATAAATGACATTCTCGATTTATCTAAAATATCTGTTTTAGTAGTTGACGAAGCACATAGAGCAACCGGAAATGCTGCAGTTGCCCAAATAGGCGACATGCTGAAAAAAGCAAATCCAGAAGCAACAATTCTTGGAGCTACAGCCAGCCCAGGATGGAATGAATCCTCGGTAGAAGAAGTCTGTAAAAGATTACATCTAGAGGGAATACACGTTAGAGGTTCAGATGAACCAATGCTCAAACCCTATGCTTCATCTTTAGACATAGAAGAAATTCGAGTCCCTGTCCCTAAGGAATTGAGAGACTTGTCAGCACCTCTCGAAGTTTGGTTAGAAGCCATCATTTCTCGAGAGAGAAGATTGGGACATTATATTCGTTCAGGAATTACTTCCATGGGTGGATTAAATGAAGCGATGAAAAGAGTTCAGGCAGCGATAGCTCGTGAAGAAAGAATTGCATATCGAAGTGCAGGTGATTTAGGAGTTGCAATAAGACTATACAACCTTTCAAATTTGTTAGTTTGTCAAGGAGTTGCAGCAAGTAGAGAAGCAATACGTAGAATGCATATTAGATTAAAATCAAAACAAAAGGGAGATCGAAAACTAAAGGAATTCCTTGAAGATCCTCGGATTAGAAATCTAGAATCCACTCTAGAAGATATGGATGAGATACATAGTAAGGTATCTTTCACGAGAAGAGTAATCAGGCAAGAAATTTCAAGAAATCCTGAAGGAAGAATGATTATTTTTGCAAATTACAGAGATACAGTTGCAGCAATAGTCTCCTTTATCGAAGATATTCCAGGAGTCAATCCAACACCATTTGTAGGCCAAGCGAATCAAAATAAGGATGGAATGTCTCATTCGGAACAAATTGAACGACTAAACGCA
>DAQW01000117.1:0-2611 GCA_002503045.1 Euryarchaeota archaeon UBA39
AGTTGTTTTTTTTGTCCCTTTTTTGTAAACCTGTTTTTGTAACCCTAATAGTGGGCCCCGGGGTCTCCCCTCCATTGATTGAAGTGTTTTCAAAACAACATATATTCATGGGAAATCAAAAGCAGGCAAGAGAAGAAAGATTGAAGCGTGAAATTAGGAGATATATTCGATCAAATCCAGAATGCACAGCTAGCCAAATTGTTGCACATTTGAGTATTGATTTACGTATGAGGAATCATGGTCTAACTCCTCGAAAGGTTGGTTTCTTCATTCCTCGTTATGTGAATGATGTTGATTGGCGCTTGGATAGTTCTACAGGAAAACGCCTCTACTCATTGGCAGAATGATTCGATATAACCGAGGGGGTTAAACCGAAAGCGTGGGTCCATGGGTCATTGGACCCATAGTGTAGTCTGGATATCACATGAGCTTGCGGAGCTTGTAACCCGTGTTCGAATCGCGGTGGGTCCGCTTTTTGAAACCATTAGATTGTAACTTGATATGGGTATCCTTGCCACTCTTTCATTTGTAAATCTAGGCTTGAAATATCTCCTTCTTGATAATTTGCAGTTGACCATGAAATGTCAGCAGCAAATAAATCAAATGAATTATTATCTCCTTCAATTATTCTAAATAATGTGAACCGTCCTCTATTATCTTCATTATAATCTTCATGATAAGGCGTACCTGAATTAAAAACACTCAAATTGCACCATTCATAAACACTAGTTGAATGTGAATGACCATGAATATAGCCAACAATATTTGATGAATAGTTTTCAACTACATGGCACAGATTTTTGATTTTGTTCTCATCCCATTCTCTCCATTCCCATGGACCATAGTGTGAGATAATTATTACTTTTTTATCGGTCCCCTCAACATTTTCTTCTAAGTCATTTTTCAAAAATGTCAATGCATTTCTTGGATCTCTTAATCCATTTACTCCTAAATCGGGGACAATATCTGTTGGTGCCAGATTTAATTGTATGAAGTGAAAATCATCCCATTCCCATGAATAATGTCCATCCAAGTTTGGCGCGGTATTCATTACACCAGGGCGGTATTCATTTCTTATTGCAACCGAATCTGCTACTGGATGATCTGCAGGAATTCTGTAAAATATATTGCTCCATTCAAAATAATCATGATTTCCATATCCTTCGTATATTGGATACTCAATTTGTTTATTTCCACACAAACCATACCTATCAACAAATTCACCATATTCATCAAAAGAAAATACTCTTCCATCCCTACCATTTTGTGTTATATCGCCCGCCATAATTATGCCACGAATTCCCTCAATTTCACCAAGTTCTGAAAATCCTGCATCTTCCCAAGATAATAATTCTGTGAAGTGATTCAAAGCAATTACCTGAAAATTATTTTGTTCTACTGTGTGATCTTCGTAGATTTGACTATCTCCAAATGCAATAAATGTAATATTTGTATTTCCTTCAAAATCATTGAACTCAAGCGAATCAAAATTATTTTTTTCACATCCATCTATGCCATAATCTACGTTGTTGTTATCAACAATTAAGAAAGAGGTGAAGAATACTAGAATCAACAAAACGGATTTGATTTTTACATTAATACCTTTTTTTGGAAAACCATCTTGGAGAGTAGAAGCCTCTTCTTCTATCGAACCAGTTTCTTTATTCACAAAAGTAGGTGGCGGGGCTCCTATTCAATTATGCCGTAATATTAACATGATTTTACCCAATATTTCAGACTATATTTTAGATGCGGATTTGATAGCTTCGATATCTTCAGTATTGATTTGATTTTCTCCTCGAAGAAGAATATTTTTGTCGACGTAATCAACCAAAAACCAGTGGATTGATTCTTCATCAGGAATATTCAGAGAATTTCGGAAATGTTGTTTGTCGATGTAAACAGTGACAGTTCTTTGTCGAATGTTTGGATCTCGAAACGCTGCTCGCATCAAACCGTCTAATCGCATTTGTTTAAGCCAGGATGAAGAGCGGATTACAGGTACCTCCAGAATGTCATGAGTAGTGTTTAATCCAGCATTTTCGAGACTACTAATGCATTTGTTGACGTTTTCTTGGTGCCATTTCTGAAAGGCGACGATAATAATAATATTTTTTGTCGAAAAATCATCAGGGATTATTGTGGTTTTTTTGTGGAGGTTTCTCCCAATTATTGTAGGAAAAACCATCGCCATAAACTGGTGAAGGAGAGTTTTTACTTAACAATTGGTTTAGGTTTACACCAGAACTAACTGCACTAACTTCCGAATGTATGAATAACTGTTTTTTTGAATCGAGGACATGAGCAAGAAATATTTCTTCAAGTTTGTGTCGGAACCGAAAAATGACCCATTAAAATCGATTGTTGGAATAGCATGTGCTGCACAAGCCATTGCAGATGGTCATGATGTGAGCATCTTCTTCGCTGCGGCTGGTACAAGATTACTTGATTCCGAATATCTCGATGAATTAAATCAAGAAATGGGACCAGATACTAAATTTGTTACAGAAATGATGGAGAAAATTGGTGACAATGCTACCCTTTACTGTTCATTTGCGTCAGTTAAGGCAACTTTGGGGCATAATGAAGGAGATGGTGCTTTGATAGTTCC
>DAQW01000117.1:2942-6261 GCA_002503045.1 Euryarchaeota archaeon UBA39
GATGAGAAAATAATGTGGAGTGGTCCACCTGGAGTTATTGCACTAAGTTCTAATTCTGAAATACAATTGGTTTATTGAAATTGAATCAGTGTATAGATCAAGAAATAATGAAATGAGAATCTTCATCATCAGGGGGGTTTTCAATATGGTTCCCTATTCTTACATTTTCTTAAGTTGGTCTCTCCTACGGTAATTATGGTAGTGAGCCTTACTCGTCGTGTTGATTGGCCGATGATCGACCCCGCTCAAGTAGTATATTATCCAGTATATTGGGACTTAGCACATCGTTTCTTTGAAGAATCCTGGGAAGAGATTTGTGGGGTTTCTTATCCAATAATCATCAATGAACATCGCCTAGGCTTCCCTGCAGTCTCAACATCTTCAACTCATCATTCTCCTCTGAGGTATGGGGATACTGTTCATTGTCGCCTTTGGGTGTCTAAGGTTGGAAAATCATCAACAGTTTGGAATTATTCTTTTACCGATCATACAGGAAGATTGGTTTGGACCGGAGAAGTAACAACTGTTTGTGTGGATTTAGATTCGTTCGAATCGGTTGAAATCCCTTCGATATTTGCAGATGCTTTACGCAAATGTGGCGAGAATTGATGGATGCCCCTTAACTTGGAGTACTATGAGTGCACCACTTTCCATCAAATGGGATGACGATGAACCATCGGAATCGATGAATAAAATTGTCATTCCAATTTCTCCTACTCCAGCTATTCCTCAAGCAGTTGGAATTATTTTGATTCTCGGGGGATTGTTAGCAATTTTTAGTGGAGGTGCAAATTTAATCGAAGTATTTTCGAATGAACCACTTGATTCTTCTGCGTTTGAGCCTTTAGCACAACAGATTAGGAGTAGTGGTGAGAATATAACCGCAGAACAAATAGTGGAATTTTATGATAATTTAGAATCACAGGGGTATTATTTGGTACTTGGAATATTGGAAACTAGTGCAGGAATATGCTTGTTGATTAGTGGTTTTTTACTCTTTAAGTTGAATAAAATAGGAGTGAGAATAGGAGCATTAGGAGGAATATTGTTACTTGCAGATGCCTTAATGGGGGCATATTTCATTTCTTCATCAGATCCTCCATCAGAATTGTTGACATTGACATTGAATATTCTCCAAGGGTTAGTTACGATGTGCGGAATATTCTGTACAATTTTGCCATTTGTTCCATTGATGTTTGCCGGGGCACGACAGGCATTGGAAGGAAAACCGATCGATATTCTAGGCGCTGAAGCATTCGAATTTGAAAATAATGAGTCAGAGTGAATCTGGTTTAGGCCATTTTTTCTTCAATGCCTCTTTCAGATCCTCATTCATTTTTGCATCCCACCAATTTGCTCTTCTCCAAATTGCATAACGGCCACGAACGCCCCTAAGATCTGCTCCATCGAGTCTAGCATCTTGAAAATTTGAAAGATTCAATTTTGCCTTTGTCATTCTAGCACCTCTAAGATCTGCTCCATCAAGGGCACATTTCATCAAATCCGTTCCAATCAATGATGCATTTCTAAGATCCGCTCCAGCTAGATTAGAACCTTGTAAATTCGAACCATCTAAAATCGCTCTTCTGAGGTTCGCTCCCTCAAGATTACTTTCTCGAAGGTCTTGATCAATCTTCGATTGAAAAGACCAATCAACAGTTTCCTTTTCTTCATCCTGATGTTCGGACATTGTAGAATCACTGGGCTCTAGAATCCAGATGAACTCGGCCTTCATGTGTTAAGACCATGAATCGATTCTTATCGGGATGTTCTTCTGTATATTCCAATCGTCCTTGATCTCTAAGTCTGTTAAGATATAGAGAAATATTCCATTTCTCAACATCTTCTGCGTCTTCACCAGAATCAATGAACAGTTGTTTGAGTTCCCTTGGAGGAGAATCAAGTTGACCTTCTACTTCACGAAGATAATGGATTGCAGCCAATATTTTGTCGGGTTTTTTCCTTAATCTGCAAGTATCTACTAGAGACTTGAAAGCGGAACCTCGTTCTGGCATTCCACTAGTTCTTGCAGCTTCTCGTGCTGCTTCAAATGCCATCTCTCTCCGATCACGAACTTTCTTGATGGCACTGGACCATTGTTCATCAGCCCTAAGTTTCAGAATTTCAGCGGTGACTACTTGCTCAGTACCACGAAGATCAATCTTCGCATTCCCTACACGGATTGATAGTCGAGATTCCTGAGAATTGTTCTCGCCCCCGTCCATTTGCGCCACCTGTTGCCCCGACCATTCTCGGGCTTGACTTAACCGTTACCGTAGGCAGAACTCTCCATTTGCTCCTGAAATCCCCCCACATTTTTGAGGTAATCCAGTCAACCGATGCCCATGACAGCGCCCAGAGTGCCTACTAATTCCCCGTGGAAAGGATTGGTTATCGCTACGCTAATGCTTGGTTTGAGTCTGAGTCCATTGATTGGTTCAGTGACTGCAGAAACAACAGTTACTCAGTTTGATGGAGGATTAGATTCTGTGACTTTGAATGGAAATGATACCGTTGATTTGTCTCTTGAGAGAAACACAACTGTGACGGGAGCTTCCTTTGAAATTAGATATGAGGTTACTGATCCGAGTCCTGGAGCGATTCAGATGGATATTGGTGATGATGGGCTACATGAGTGGAGATTTGGAGGAACAAGAGATGGAGATTTGGGTAAACAATCTCGATTCTCAGACAATAGTTCAACTGCTTCAACCAATTTAGTTTCTGGAAATTGGTTGCCAACTTCGTGGACATTCGATGTCCCGACGGAAGCAGATGTTGATACTGCAGATCTCAATCTTTCTTTCCAACCAGATGTAGGAGGAGCAGTAATTTCTTCAGGAACATTGGATGAAATGGCTTCTGCAGATATAGATGGAGATGGAATAGACGAGATAGTCCTTCTTGACAAAGATCATTCCGCAAGTAATGGGTCTGGATCATATATTGGAATTGTTGATTGGACAGCATCATCAGGATTTTCAGCAATTACTTGGGTATGGACATGTTCTGGGGGAACTCAGATTATGATTGGTGATGCGAATAATGATTCTAAGGATGATGTCTTTATTCAAGATTCAGCAAATGGGTCTGTTTGTTTACACTTAGCAACATCAACGGGATTAAGCGCCTTCAACAATATTTCATTGACTTCTGCGGGTTCATTAGTCGATTCATATGTAGATGACGTAGATTCAGATTCACGAGCTGATTTGGTATTTATTACTGGAACTGGAGATTTAGGCGTTGCATTAAGTGGCACCGGTTCTTACTCGAATTTCGTCAATGTATCTGTCCCCTCTAACTCTAGTGGTGGTGG
>DAQW01000117.1:6642-9002 GCA_002503045.1 Euryarchaeota archaeon UBA39
GTATCCATTGATTTATGGCCGGGTGTGAAAACAGCAGCAGTTGCTGAAGAAAGTGAAGCTTATGTTTCATTTTGGAACTTCTCAGGAAGCCCTGGTGCTTATGCATGGGTTCAAGGGATGGTGAATGCGTATGATCTCGAGACATCATTACAAGTTGTAGATATGGATAATGACGGCGATTCTGACCTTGTAGGGAATGATGCATTAACTGGTTACACTACTGCCATTTGGAATGGGTCAGCATTTACCTCTACTACTTCTCAGGTAATCTATACGACGCCTCCAATTTTTGGAGACTGGGATGGAAGTGGAAATGTCCGCGCTATGTTAATTGATACTGGCTCTGTAGATGGAAGTGACTCAACATTTACTGGAAGTGTTTCTGTATATGCTGTTTCATCTTCAGGGATTCAAACCACTGCAATTCAGACGTTGGAGCCTATTACCGCTCCTCGAAACATGATTTTGATTGATTTTGATTCTGATGGTATTCCAGAGCATGTTGTTGAGGGTGGCGAAGCAACACGTTCACTGTTTGTTGCAGGATGGCATACAATGGAGATGGATTTGGATGCAGATGGAACAGCTGAGGCTGATGTTAGCGGATACTCTGGCGATGGAACACAAGGAGTTGACCCCATCGAATGGTTCGATACCATGGGAGTTCTTGGGCAAAAGGTTCAGAGTGAATTACAAGGATCAACTCAATCAACAGATCTGTTTGGAACAAATTTTGCTATTATCCAACCTTATGCAAGAGTTAGTGGAGATGGTGATTTAATTGGCTCAGGTTTGAATGTAAGGTATTCAATTACATTAACTGTAGATCAAAATCCAGTATATGGAAACCTTAGTTCATCAATAAATAGGGAAATGGTTGCAGGAACAGGTTCATTCACAGTTCCCATGCAATTTAATTCTACACAAACAGGATCAATCCTCGTTCAAGGCCTTCTTCTAACTCATGTTCCAGGTGCTAGTAATATTGATCTTCCCACTCAACCAATTCTCGTTGAAGCTATAATTCCTTCAGAAATTGCTGCTAATTTATCATCTCCATTTGCTGCATTCCAATGGAATGAAACATCATCACATAACCTTTCTACCTTTATTGAATATGAAATATTCAGAACGGGCCCAGGAGAAAATCTCAATCTTCTAGCAACTTATTCTACTAGTATGAATTCTATGTTTATTGATGAAGGAATTTCAGTAGGTACTTACGATTATTATGTCAGAGCATCTCATGAAAATGGAATCAAATCCAATCTTTCCAATGAATTGACAATTACCATTGCTCCTCCTCCTCCAGACACCACTCCACCAGCAGGTCCGACAAACGTTTCAGCATCAGACGTTCCTTCGGATCAGGGTGGGCAGTTGTTGGTTAATTGGACTGATAGTATTTCCATAGATTTAGACCACCATCTCGTTTTTGTTGATACTCTTCCATTCACTAATGTATCTACCCGTAATCCTGTAGCTAATCTTTCAGCAGGCAATTCATCGATTGTTATCTCGAATACTTCGGATAGATTGGATAATACGGGGGCTGTAGCCGAATTAGGTATGGGAATTATCGATAATACCGATCTATATGTTGCAGTAGTAGCCGTAGATTTAGTAGGAAATTTTGAGTCGACTGTTGTAACAATCGGACCAGTTCGTACATTCAATGATACTGTCATTGGAACATCTCTTTCAATTTCTATCAATACTCCCTCTAATCTGGACGTATCAGGTACCTCTTTACCTGCTGCTGGAAGAGACCATTCTGTCGTTATTGATATTACATTGAGTTTGGATGGATCTCCTGCATCAGGCGAATCTGTAAATCTCTTAATGACAGACGGAACGATTCAGATATCCATTGATGGAACCACAAATTCTGAAGGAAAGGTTACCTTTGTTGACGGAAACTGGGGGGCTTTATTGGATACAGAAGGCCGATTGTTGGGTGAAGTTCAGTTAACAGCGTCTTTCACTGAAAGGATTGAATCATCTAGCGGACAAACAATCCTAGGTAGTGTTGTCACAGCATCTATGGTTAGTACCGCATCTTCTTCAGTTTCTGCAATTCAATCATCTATACAATTAGATTCGGAAGATTCTGGATTGGTTCGCCTTCAAGTGAGTACTGATGCTAATGATATCTCCTTGATTGAAGATCTTCCTTTCCTATGGACATTAGGTAATTCAACAAACGGCGTATCTTCATCAAATGGAACATCGATGGTTCAAGCAAATGGTTTCCTTGAAAAGAATGTAGATTATCCAGGAGGTGGAGAAATTGTGTTTGATTATGATAGCCAAAATGCACCGTTTTGGATGTATATGTCTCCTTCATCGATAACAATTGA
>DAQW01000055.1:0-2700 GCA_002503045.1 Euryarchaeota archaeon UBA39
GTTTCAAGAATTTTACATTTATTGTCTATGACTTGAATACATTCGCTTCCACACATTCCAGCATATTTTTGGAGATAAGCGAATGCAGGCATGTTTGGAGCACATCTGTCTTCAAGTAGAACAGCGACTCGCATTTTCCCATCTCCTTTGTCTTAACTATTGGTAATTACCTGCCAATTTGGGGCTTTGAGGTTCAAAAGAACGTCAAGAATCTATGACGGATGTATAGACTTAGAGCCAAAGTGATTTTTTCCGCTTTGTTTAATCGGATACGTTCAGAGAAAACATCTCCATTAACTCGATTAATTTTCTTTAGAATGGATCGATAAAGTCCCATCATAATTGCAGGGCTATACCTCATTTTTGGTTTTAGCATAGGTAGGAGACCCAATGCTCTATCCCTATACACTTCAATTCGTTCAATGAATTCCATCACAAATGGATTCCATCCAGGATGATCCTTTAGTTTACCTTCTAGAACATCTTCTGGTTTAATGCCATGTCTTGCTAAATCATCAATTGGCAAGTATATTCTTCCTCTTTCTGCATCTTCTTGGACATCTCGTAAAATGTTCACTAATTGCATGAACACGCCCCATGCTTCTGCATGTTCTCTTGCTGACGGATTTTCATACCCATATATCTCGATACATACTAAGCCAACTGTAGATGCAACTCTGTAACAGTATTTGTATAAATCATCGAATGTATCGTAACGATCTCTGAAAAAATCATCTTCCATTCCGGTGATTAAATCATCCATGTGAATCTTGGGTATTCCAAATCGCTGTACTGTGTCTTTGAGAGCTAGGAAAATAGGGTCTGTAGATGCCAGATCATTATATGCAGTAGACAATTTCTTTCTGAAGAAATATAATTGAGCCATCTTATCCATGAAACTACTTCGTTCAACTACGGGGACACGTTGTATCATTTCCTCTAATCTATTGATATATTCCTTTGCTTCAGGGTCATCTGCTCCATCTGAACCTGGAAATAAGTCCCTGTAGTCTCCATCAGCAATATCATCTGCTCTTCTACAAAATGCATAGTATGCACACATTGCTCTGCGTTGCTCATCAGGCAAGTATTTGAATGAGTGATAGAAGTTTGCAGCCTCTCGAATTGTGAGTGCTTCACAGTAGTCATAGGATGTATTTACAATGAAGGGAGGAATGTCCTTTTCAGACCATACCGGGGCATCTATACTATCAAAGGGGTTGGAAAGTTCTTCACCAGATTTTGAAACACCCATAAATTTCGCAGACGCACGTAATGCATCAAACGCAGTAACACTAACTGCACGAACTGCTTCCGATGTTAATTCGACAGCAGATCGTAGTGAACGAATCCCTTGCTCGTCACGATTTTCATTGCTTAGAGGAGTTTCAATAGTGGTCTTTGAAACCTCTTGACGCACCGTCTCCCCCATGTCAATCGCTACGAACAGACTCCTGCCCTATATCAAAGGGTGCGATTGTCGCTTGAAATATGTCGATTTCAAAAATGAGTTTTATCTGTTCTTTTTCAGAAGACGCCTAGTGCCTCCAGGAATCATTGTAGATAATATCGAACGAATCATTAATCTCTTCACTGTCTTTCTTGGAACTTTCACTCGTTCTGAAGCATCTAAAACATTACTTGTTCGTAGTAAGTTCACAGTTTTTTGTCCAATTAATACTGGTAAAAGGCAGGCAATTCTTAGTCGGATTTGTCTTTTAGGTAGCATGAGTATGTATTGCTCAGCAGCCTCTAGATGGCCTTGTGTAATATCTAAAAGAGATTGGTAAACTGGATTGAAGATTTCATAATTTGAAGAATTACGTAATTCAATTGGTTCAAGATTAATTTCTTTCAATTGTTCAAGAGGGATATAGCATCGTCCAAAAGCTAAGTCTTCAGGAATGTCTCTAAGGATGTTAATCATCTGTAGTGCTTTTCCAAATCTAATACCAAGTTCAAACATTTGTTCACTAGTAGGTCCATCTACTGAAACAAGATGTGCTAAAGTCATTGAAGTCCAGAATTCACCTACGCTACCCGCTACCCGGTATGCATAATCATCTAATTCCTCTTTGCTTTCAAGAGAAGATACATCATCCGAGTCATTCGCTGGTCCAAATCTCTTGAGATCCAAGGTCTGACCGCCAATTATGATTTTTAAACATCGGCGCATATGTATTCTATCGTTATTTGAAATCGTCTTGAAAGCATTCAATGGTATCTCTAAATTTCTTAGAAGCTTCTCTTCGGCAGGATTAGATTGTAGAGTCGCAAGATATGAAATGTCACTCATAATTTTGTCATCTTCGCTAGTTGCATTATCCCAAGATTCTAATGCTTCAAGAAGCAAATCTACTTGTCCAGTTTTCGAATCTGCAATTGTATCTGCAACTCTTGCAAGAAGATAGAGGAGACCTACTTGTTTTCGAATTGAAGTGGGTAGTATCCGGAGCGTAAGGAAGAACGAACGTGACGTTTCTTCTAAGAGAGTATCTGCGGACGAGTCAATCAGCATGGCCCCACCCCTAATTAATCAGGAGTGGCATTTGTTATTGACAATTTAGGGTGATTTGCCTCAAAAAATTCACTTCATTTGGGGACCAATTAATGAAGAAGTCTTTACTCGTCGGTATGAGCGGTTACCATGCAGTGCGGGTCCTGTGGCGAAGAGATTCCTAGCGACTCTTTGTTTTGTCC
>DAQW01000055.1:3086-4011 GCA_002503045.1 Euryarchaeota archaeon UBA39
ACCTACTCCTGAACCAGTTTCAGAAATGCCAATTGATCCGTCTTCATTCCAACAACCCCCAAATCTGCAAGGATTGATGGGACAAGGCCAAATTCAACCGAATCAAATTCAACCGAATCAAATGGAACCTGAAATGGGTGCTCAAAATTTCCTTTCTTCCTTGGCAGCAGATATGACTGGGCAACCTGCACCAGCTTCACCTCAGATTGATCCTTCTCGCTCAGCACAAGATATGGTTGTCGATGCCATGGCTGAAGCAGATAGGGAGAAGAAGGCGAATGCACGTTCTGCTTGGCTTTCGATGAATCAACAAAGTGCTTCTGATTTCCTTAATGCGGTTGGAGCTGTTCAAGGCGCACCCAACATAGATCGAAGTTCCACTTCATTGGATGAAATTGAGCCATTCACTCCCTCTCAACAAAATCGAACCTCATCTCCTTCCAATTTACCTTCTGATACTCTTGTTAGAAGAATGGTTGAGGTAGCAGTTCGCCGAGTAGGTCGAAAGAGAGGTGTGGGAGTAGAAACACCTCAGGTCAAAGCAGAAGGTTCTGTGATTAAGGTAAATGTAACTTACATTGATGATGGCCGAGTGTTGGATAACCCCCCTGAACTCCATAGTGCCTTTGAACATGCAATTGATACAGAAATTCGCCTTAAGGGATATGATGTAGATTTACTTCTCGCTTTGTTTAGAAGTAAAGATGGTGAGATTTCATTTTCTTGGGGCGAAGAACCAGACTCACCTGCTTCTCAAGATGATGATGATGATGAGGAAATGTTCGAATGTGGCGCTTGTGGGGGCTTAGTTCGGGACAGTGATCCGTCATGCCCAACATGTGGCGCTGAATTCCTTGATGAAGATGAAGAAGAAATTGAGCCTGCACCCACTTCACGTAGTGGTCCACCTAGTGGCCCCAAGGGT
>DAQW01000099.1 GCA_002503045.1 Euryarchaeota archaeon UBA39
GACGAATGAACAAATTTTTCTCTTCTAAAAAATATGGTCATGAAAGAGGACTTTCGACTGCATTTAGGCAATGGCGTGCAGACAGTCATTGTAGATTCATACATGGTTATTCTTTAGAGTTCGAATTTGTTTTTGGTACAAATGAACTAGATGAAAATAATTGGGTTGTCGATTTTGGTGGCCTTAAGGATTTAGAAGCGTGGCTTAGGTTAAATTTTGACCACAAGACATTGGTCGCTTTTGATGACCCACTTTTGTCCTTCTTTGAAGAAATGCATGAAAATGAAGCAATAGACATGGTATCAGTCCAAGCAACAGGGTGCGAGATGTTTGCTAAAATGGCTATGGAATATTCAAGTGATTTGATTCAGAAACTATACGGCAATAGATGCTGGGTTGAAAGCGTGACAGTTCGCGAGCATGGTTCAAACAGTGCGATATGTAGTAGAACAGATATCGAATAGTTTCATTGTAAAATTAGATTATTCGTTTTCTTCTAGTGCATTAGCAGCA
Organism: Euryarchaeota archaeon UBA39; assembly: GCA_002503045.1. Taxonomy (GTDB): domain Archaea; phylum Thermoplasmatota; class Poseidoniia; order Poseidoniales; family Thalassarchaeaceae; genus MGIIb-N2. The sequence continues at coordinate 514 of DAQW01000099.1, forward strand.
TCATTTAGAATCCCAAGTAAACGATGAGCTTCAAACTCATCTGGCCCACTTCTCATCAATGTCCTAATCAATTGTTCTTCCGCTCCCCGTTTTTTACTTTCGTGTATTGGAAGTGATTTAGCGATTCTCGAAGCAGTTTTTCGCATGGTTCTTCGTTGATCTGGATTCATCATGGGTTTCTCTAATTGTGTTAATTCAGAGATTTTGTTATGCATTGAATATGCGACAACTGTCACTGCATGTGATAGATTGAGAATTGGATATCCCTCCCAAGATGGAATAGTCAATAGTAGATCACATTCACGTAATTCATCTTGTAGTAAACCCATTCCTTCAGGGCCAAATACGATGGCGACTCTACCAGATAACCCTTGAAAATTTTCTATCAATTCATTGGGAGTAAGAAAATGTCTGAATTGAATTTTTGATCCTAGTTCTCTTTTCCCTGAAGTACCAATGACCAATGAAACGTCATCCATACATGAGGCCCATTCATCGAAAACCTGTGCATTATCTAGTACAGATTGAGCATGTTTCGCCCTCTTACGAGTTTCTTCGTCCCATTCTCCATCATGTCCAATTACTCTTAATTTATCAAAACCAAAGTTTAGCATGCCTCTACAAACAGCACCAATATTTCCAGAGAATGCCGGTTTGACCAGGACGAATACAACCTCTAGTGGATATTCAGGCAGAGGGATGTCTAGTCTATTGCCCACAGGGTTCGCCTCAATCGCGACGCCTCTGAACATAACGAGTGATGTATCCTGCAATCCAATTTCTCATACGCTTATTGGAAACATCTGAATATTGGGCCACTAGGACCTTATTGTTATCAAAATCAGCATTAAACTGGTCAGGATACATTTCTACTAGACGTAGAGCTCTACTCTTGATGAATGAAGGTCTAATATTGCCCATTTTATGCACTCTCCTCATCAGTTTCATCATCTATTTTTACTTCGATTGGAAATCCTTCTTCTCTAGTAACGACGACATTGATTCTTCGAGGTGGCTTTTGCATACCTCTCTCCCAAATTTTATGATTAACAGTTTCATCAATCCAAATTGTCTCTTCGTTGGTCACTTTCATGTGACGAACTACATGGCGCTTGACCTCTTCAATCGCTCTATTAGCACGATTTGTACGAGGGACCTTCCATGCTCCACGTAGAGGGATAGTCATTCTCCTTACATCTGCCATGATAATCACCTCTGTAGTTTAGATCTACGCCAATTATGACGCTTAGGATGAGATTGTACCTTTCTATTGGTGCGAAGAATGACCCAAACAGGAACACGTCGATTTGTCTTAGCGACCTTGTTTAATCGCTGTTTTTTCCCGAATGTTTTCCTTGACGACATATTTTCACCTCGATTACATTTCAGGGGTAGCAATTTTACCTGCAACACGGTCTAATAGAGAGTGTGCAGCAGGTGTGATTACTCTACCTAGAGTCTTATTTCCTGCAGGATTCTTCTTAATTGTAGTAAGTCCTGATTCGTCAAGTTGTTGCAGAATTTTTCTCGTAATATTACGAGAACCTGTAACTGCCTTGTTCGGCCTTACTCCACGATTCTTTACTCCGCCATACATTTGTGCAAGGTGATTGGTACCTATGGGGCCATGAATAGCTACCTTTCGGAGCATTGATGCTGCTCGAGTTTCCCACCAATCATCCTGAACTGGTGGCATTTCACGATGAGTACCAGTCTTCACATCTACAGCCCATTCTGGTGCTGAAACATGCTCAAATTGATCCATTTCTACTCTTAGTGCAGCAACCAAATCGGTTGGAGGAACATCACGGTATGACGTCATATAATCACCAAAAGCAACCCGGCGACTTTCCCCGTGTATATGAACCCTGTGAGGTAACCGCTGTCGATGCCTTACACAAACATTCGATTTTAACAGGTGGTAAGCGCGGATTTGAAAGGGTATTGGTCATGGGTCGAATGTGCGCAGAGCCCTTAGTCAGAATCCGAACATGCTTCGAACCATCATTGGTCTCGGACTTACTCTTGTCTTGATTCTTAGTTATGCTGTATATTCTGCTACTCTCGATTCCGCATTTTATTTGGCCGAGACTTCGAATGTTGAATCATCATTGGACATTATCGAAGATTCATCAAATGGAACATATTCATTTGAAACAGATAGTTCGATATCTTGGCTAAATATTTCTATTGACAATTCGCCAGTTGGTACAACACTACAAGTTTCCTCTTTGGGTGGAGTTTGGTGGCATCATCCGGAATTGGGTAGTAATGTTGGAGATACTCCATTCCAATGTTTTGCCCCAGATACTTCAGATTATGAAGGATTAGTAGAAAATTGTGATGAATCATCAACTCATTCAATAGATGTAGACAATCAGACCGAAGAATTTAGAGGAATTTTATCTAAGGATTTACCGCTTTCAGGTTCATGGGCATTTGTTGCAAACAATGATAGTGAAGCTAACCAAATAGCCAACGATACTATTGCTGATTCGATATTACCTAGAACATGGACAATTCAAATGTTTGATGAAGATGGATTGTTAGTAAATACTAGTGGAATGGGGATTACTGTTTCAATCGTAGAACATGATATTTTGGATGTATCTCCATACAGAATTGATCCTGTTACAGAAATGATTTGGGGTATGACAGCACTAATTGGGTGTTTTGGTATAGTACTAATTCTTCCTACTTCTCTATATTTAGCGGCCTCTGCTAAATCTAAGAAGGCTGCTGCAATAAATTCGATTAATGAATCAGATTAATCATCCGTGTCGTTCATTAAGTCGTCAATAGATGAGTATGTATGAAGGGTAGGCGGGCGCGACCAGCACTCGGTCTCGTTTTATTGCTTATTTTTGTTTCAATGCAGCCAATAGTAGCATCTACTACGCCTAGGGCTGCAGTTGATCTCACGCCTTCTACATTCACTACGTCATATACTTCTAGTGCTGATGCTTCATTGTACGATACGTTATCACGAAGCACATCATTGACGGGGCGCCCAACTAATCTATGGGTAATCGATGGAATGTTAGGTGTGCAACATACTTTATCCGTAGGTGTTGAAAATCTTGGAACTTCTTCAGCTTCAAATGTAGCAGTTGAGATTGTTGTATTGCACAATGAATATGAAGGATTTGAGTTGTTTAATACTACAGTGTACAGTAGTACAATCAACTCTCAGAGTACACAAACAGTCTCTACTACATGGGTTCCAACATATAGTGGAAATCATACTGTAAGAGTTACTACCTCTCATGCATCTGACACTAATCCAACTAACGATGTAGGTTATTCAACAATAACAATTGGATTTCTTTATGAGAGGTGTGAATCTAATTCTGCATGGTCCAGAACATCAAATTGGCGAATTGATGCAGATAACTTACTCAATGGAGCATCATCATGCAGAATCGGTGGTCCTACAAGCACAACAAATTATGGAAATATGTGGACTGAGACATTACGAAGCCCAACATTGGATCTTTCAGATGCGCATCCTAATCCAATTAATGGATATGGAATAGGATTCTTTTACACGGGTAATGTTGTGCAAGGAGATACACTACAGGTTAAGGTTTCATCCGGTTCAAATGTTGCTAATTTAATCCCTAATGGTGGATTATCAGGCGAAGTTAGTGGACAACCATCTAGTTGGTTGATCCAACTTAGCACTGTAGATGGTCGTGGAGTTCCATGGTTAGAAATCCCTCCTTCTGTAATGGGGCCCTCCTCAAACATTGAATTCGTATTCACATCTGATAGTACTGGTAACGATATTGGTTATTGGATTGAAGACATAGTCATGTTTTATGATCAGAAGGCAGCGTCTACTGAATTTGGACTTGATTTACAGGGAACACCTTCAGGCACATCTGCAAGAGGCGAATGGTCAGATATGGGCTTCACTGTAAGAAATACAGGTAATATTACTGACAAATTTACTTTGGAATCTACAGGCCTACCTAATGAATGGGAATCTCGCTTTACACATCCTAGTGGTAGTGGATTATTAGCAGGTACTGAAATCACAATTTCACCTGGCGAATCAAGGAATTTTCGTTTACAGACAAAACCCCCTGAAAGTGCTTCTACTGGTTCAATTACTGGTACCATAAATGTTCAAAGTGTACAAGAAAGTTCAGCCACAGATTCTCTAACATTCTCTGCAGGTGTGGCACCAAGATATGAATCACAATGGTCCTCAATTTCACCTTCTCCAAAATGTTCTCCTGGAAATGTGTGTAGTCATTCTGTTCTACTAGAAAATGTAGGGGATGGAAGCGATACATTTGTTATTTCTGTTCAAGAAATTTCCGTACCTACAGGTTGGGCATTTGGAGTATCATCAACTCAAGAATCTTCAATCACACTAGAACCAAGTCAAACTCAAGTTATTGATTTTACAATGGCTGTTCCATCGGATGCATTACCTGGTGAAACTGCTGTAGTAAACATAGTTTCGACAAGTCAGGCGGACTCTAATTCTGAAGTAATACAGCAATTATCTATCGAAGCAAGTATGATTTCAGATCTCAGAATTGTTGAGACATGGGATTCATTAGAAACAGATATTTTACCTGGTGAATCAATAGATCTTGAATGGGAAATTCACAACGATGCAAGTCGTTTAGATCAGATTCAATTTAATTGGTCATTGGAAGGAGCTCAAACTTGGACTGTATCTCTATCTGGTCCTTCTACTGCCTCTATAGGTAGTGGTGAATACACTACCATGAGGGTTACATTACATGCTCCTGATGATGGACATGCAGGTGATCCAGCACCTGTGATTACACCTACAGTCACCTCTACAAAATCTCTTATCACGATTAGTGGAGATTCTGTTAGTGGACCTAGGATTGCCCAAGTCCATTCATTAACAATGGACATAGTTTCTGATGGTTTTATAGCATTCCTTCCTGAACAACCTTCGCCTATACATTTCACTGTTAAAAATCATGGAAATGGAGTTGACAGAGTAACGATTTCTGTTGAAGGATTGCCCAATGGGTGGTCAACAAATATGTTAGTTGATGGAGATGCGAGTGATTCAACATTTGAAATTGACTTAGCAGGATATTCTGGTGATGAAGTAAATATTACAATAATTGTAATTGCAGATGCTTCTATGAGTCCCGGTTCAGAATTATGGCTTACATTTTCTGCTGATTCAGAAATAAAGCCACTTACTTCTCCGCCATCAGTAACACAAGTTGGATATGTTGATGTTATCAAATCTCATTCTGTAGATGACTGGCATAATCATCCAGATAATGTTAGAATTGGAGGGATGGTTAATTCTAGTTATACCATCACAAATACAGGTAACGTAGTAGATAATGAGTTACGTACTAAAGTATCAATTTCTCCTGTCGTACCAGGATTACAATTGACGATATTTATTGATGGAACTGAGTATCCTCCGAATCAATTTATTCCGTTGGATATTTCCCCAGGATCAAGTAGTATGGTTGATGTATTAGTAACAATAGATGAATCAGTGACGTTAGGAACTCAAGTATCAATATCAAAATATGTAATTGGCGGAACAACTGAATCTCCAATACAATCTCAGGAAACATTGATTTTTACCATTTCAGAAATGAGGTCATTATCCCTAGGAAATCCACCATTAAATTTGATTGAAATGGGTCCAAGTAGTCGTTCAGATTTGACATTAGAAGTACAAGGTAAATCGACACAACCAGAACAAGTATCAGTTATTATTTCTGCACCTGCAGGAATAGAAATCAAGTGCACTCCACAGAATGGAGCAGGAATTCCCACCGTAACTATTCAACAATCACCAGATGTAAATGATGTGCAACAAATTCAATGTGAAGTAATTACTGATATAGATTATACAGATGGTGAAATTCAGTTTCTTCTTATGGCATCAGATGAAGAAGTAATTGGTACATTTTACACACAAGTTAGTCGTCCACAAGTTGAATCAGATGGATTCGAAATAGCGGGTGCTGATCCAATAGTAATTGGAGGATCTATGCTAATTATTGTTTTAGCCGTAGTTTCATTGATATTCGCTCTTCGTTTAAGAAATAGAATTTCAGATGATGATGAAATTGATTATCTTGAAGAAGATGATAATGGGGATTTACAACAGATACCAGATCAAGTTTTGGCATTTTCTTCTACACCAATATCAAATGATATAGTTGATGAAGCTACACCATTACAACAATGGACTGATGAAAATGGATACTCTTGGAGAACTATGAGTGATGGTAGGACCCAATGGTGGAACGGCGCAGATTGGGATGATTATGCTTGAATCATATTGATTCAAAGATGTAGTATATTCCACTTGCAACAATACCAATCATTATTGCATTATGAATTGTATCAGATTTGAGTCGTTCAAGGAATAATTTCCCTACTTGTACTCCAAATAACGACGCAATTGTTAATGGCAATAATAAATATAAATTTTCAATAAATTCAGTATTGTTGAAGAAAATATAAACTGGGATTCTAGATAAATCAACACACAGAGCAAGGATACTGGCAGTAGCAGCATAAGCCATTTTATCGTTTAATCTACGTTTTAGAAACATTGCCCTGAGTGCACCTTGATGTCCTGATAACCCCCCCATAAATCCAGAACCAAATCCGCCAATTCTATCATTGGCTTCTGGAATTCTATATCCTGTCCATCCCTCACTGATAGTAAGAATTGGTAAAACGACCAGAAATAACCCTATAATCAGTAATAACGGATCTTGTGGGACTTGACTTTGAAGCAATGCGCCGAGAATAGCTCCAATTACTAACCAAATTCCATATCTCTTGAAGGCAATAAAATCCAAATGATCCTTTAGAACTATCAATTTCCAAGCATTATGGGCGCCATGTATCACTGCTACAATTGCAACTGTTTCGTGAGGGCTAATCACAAACAAAAGTAACGGCGTAAGCATTGTTGATAGTCCAAATCCGGCAGGTACTGTTAGAGCAGCTGCAATGAATGCGCTTAATGTAATAACTACAATAATTGAAATATCCATTTTATTCCTCTTCAATGTGTAACCATGGAAAATTTTCATTTAATAATCCATGACTACAAATTTTATGTTCGACTATAGGTTTTTCTCGATGAATTTCGATTAGTCCACTCCTTCCTAAACCATCTAATGCAGTACATGTCCTTTCTTGAACAGGGGCAATATCTTCATGGAAAATAGAATCCAGTTGATTGCAAATTTCTTCAAAATTATTAGTTCCATCACAAAGTTCCCAAACCACAGTCATCAATGGATCCATTGGCCTTCTAAGAAATTTAGAACCGCCTAGTATACTATGAACAAATTTTTCAATTTTGCCGAAATTCTTCGGCATGAAAAGTATGGCAATTCTGCCATCTCCTGAAGAAGGACCACGTCTTGTATCATACCCCCATGGAATCTCGTTTCTTACAGGGTAACATCCTGCTAAATCATTAGGTGTCAACATTCATTCCACCCAATCCGAAGACCATGTCCATATAACCAGCACAATCATTAGTGTAGATCCTAGAATAGCAGAGAATCTAGTTAATTCTACTCGTTCTGTAAAATTTCTCCCCCACCAAGTGAACACTCCAAGGACACTACAAATTGCCAAGATGAGCCACCATAGTGGAGGAGGCATGGCACTCACACATTGTCATGAGAATTGAAGGAATCGGATGAGAATATAGGCGTTATTCATGAACTATGGATTTAGCCACTATTTGTGGCTTGGTGGAATACTGTTGATGCCTTGCTACAAAAAGTAGGATATTTTTCTGGAATGTCTATTTCGAATCCATTATTTAGGATAATTATTATTGAAGTTGTATTGTTAATTTTCATATTACCTGCAATGTTTTTACCAGAATCAATGAGGTTCATCGGTCTAATTTCAGCAATATTATCTTCAATACTCGTAATATCTGTTCATCGAGTATGGTCTGCTGATGAGCGTAGACGTAGAGAGATTGCAAATAGGGTGATGGATGGTGACCCTGATATTGGAAATGATCATCGCATAGATGTATTTGTTGCTAGTTTTCATCTTCTAATTATTGTTCCATTAATACTTCAACGAACTGATGAAGTATTCGATATCTATTCAGTAGATGATGAGAAATTCACAGTTTGGTTTTACTTTGGAATTGATTTATTCGCTCGCAGTTTATTAGATTGGGCTGAAGTATATGAAATCAAATTCTCTGATGTAGAATCATCAAGTATGGCTGGAAAGCATCTTGTGCTATTTCTATTAATTTCAATCGATTTGTTATTGATTCAATCAATTATTCGATTGATTGGAATTCGAGGCACAATCCGTGAAGGTGTTAGCGCTGCTGCTAGAGATCCTGAAACTGCTGCACGCATAGGTAAACGTGTAAACAAGCCTCTACTATTTTCGATAAACAATTCAGATAATATTGAAGATCGGAGGAATAGAATCAGAGCTCTAGCAATTACAGGTGGTCCTAATGAAGCTGATTTTTTATTGAAACATATGATAGATGAATCCGTTCGTACTGAGACATTAGCGACATTAATTAGAATAGGTAAGATTGAACAAACTAATCGATTGATAGCTTCACCAAATATTGCTCTCAGAGCTGCTGCCATTCAGTGGATGTTACTTGCATCTAATGGACCATTTTATACAAGAATTAGGCAGTTGGAATCTGATCCTTCACCTACTATCAGAGTTTCAGTACTTCAATCTCTTGAAGATGCTCCTCTGGATATTGCTTCTCCTTCTATTGTTCGTTTACTAAACGACAATGATGATAGTGTAAGAATTGAAGCGAGTAGACAACTTAGACGTTTATCTCCTGAGATCATTATTGAATTTGCACCATTGCTATTGAATAGTTCATCGATTCCATGTCGTATACATGGAGTAGAAGCTCTTGCAGCAGTTGAAGATGGGAGAGTTGTACCACATATCGTTAACATGTTTGATGATGAAGATGAGAGAGTGAGGATTGCTGCTCAACAAGCGATTGAACACCTTCAAAGATTAGCACGTCTTAATGAATCAAATGATTTCTAACATTAATATCGATTATCTAACTAATCCATCAATCATGGCATCAATTGTATCTGGATTAGCATCCTTATCTCGACCTGAAACACATGAACGACCAATGACATCTGCTCCAATAAATGAAAATTGTTGGCGCATTGCCATAATAACATGTGATCCACCACCACCACTATGTGTGCCTAATCCTACTGGTTTTCCAGTACACATAGATCGAAAACTCTGCCAGTCCAAAGACATCCAAGAGATAGCATTGTTGAGTGTAGGTGGATATGATCCGTTATATTCTGGAGCAAGTACTACCCATGCATCTGCATCTGTCAATTTTTGAATTAAATTGGAAACATCAGGTGCTTGTTCAGGGTCTTTGGAACGAGCGACTGTGAACAATGGCAAGTCCATTTCTGATAAATCAATAATTTCGCAATCATGACCTTTAGATTCAGCAGAATTCGAAAACATCTGGGCTAATTCATAGTTGGTTCCGGAGGTTGCGGTTATCATCAGAAAGCGTGCCATGTCTGTCGCAGAGGCTATCTGTACTTCATACATTCTTCATACTACGGTATTTTTCTTTAGGGTCAAGTTCAGAGAACGCTTATTGCGTAACAGAAGAACCCAACTCCGATAACATGGTATCGCACGGGCACCAACAATGTCCCCATTGCGATGCAGATTTGCTAGGCGATGAACCTCAATGCCCTTCATGTTCTGGTGCATTATTTGGTGTCGCAAGGCGCCAGACTAAGACAGAAATTGCCAAAGATACAGCAAAAGAAATTGCTAATCGTACTTCAAATGCGATTTCGACTGTATCTGAGAAGGCTGGCTCTTTCAGTAAATCTGCTATGTCGACCGTTAGTGGTGGACTTGAGAAAGCTTCAACAAAAATTGGTGAAATAAATATCCCCACATTTCGTGGAAACGACGAACCAATTCAAGAGACAGGTATTATTCCCATTATGGATGCAGATGATGATACTGAAGATCAAATTGTTACTGATAACAAAACATCCGAAATCGAACCTATTGATGAAACATCTAGATTGATTTCTGAAGGGGAAGCATTAGCAGCTGCGGGAAAACCTGGTGATGCTGCTCAGATGTTTCGTAATGCAATAGCCACAGATCCAACTAATGCGGATTGTTGGTTTAATCTTGGTGTGGTTCAGGAACAAATGGGTAATGCAGATGAGTCAATAAAATCATTCAATGTTGCATTGGTACATCATTCTAATCATGGTCCAGCAATGGCTAATCTAGCTGTTTTACTTGATGCTATGGGAGATAATGGTGCATCTGATATGGCAAAAAAAGCTCTTGTACACTTCCCTGGGCACCCTGTCTTACTTCAAATTAGTAATTCTCATACTGAAGTTCAAACAATAGTTGAACCTGAAGAAAGCAGTTCATTTTCTCCAACAGCTGGATTGGTTATTGGTGCAAAGACATCTTCAGTTCAAGATAATCCAACGATAGATAATGAAGAAACAGAATCAATACCTGAAAATCAATCAACTATCGAAGAAGAAGTTGAACCAGAGATTGACCAATTACCGATTGAGACTGAGACAGTCATTTTACAAGCAGAATGGGGTCACGAACAAGATAACGATATGAATCGTGCTGCTGAGATGCTTAGAAAGGGTTCTAGTCTTGATGTTATATCTATGATTGAAGGTGAATTTATTCAATCATATAGTAATCAAGCACGTCCTCATAAAATTCTAGGGGCAGCATATGCACTTCAAGATCGTATTGAAGATGCCATTGCGTCATTTACAACTGGCCTAAATATCGATAATAATGACGCACCAGGTTGGTACAATTTAGGAAAATTACACATGAGAAATGGGCATCCTGATGCTGGATTTACTTGTTTCACTGCTTCTCAAATGGTTGATTCAAATCATGCAGCATCTGCAAGATCAATCGTAGAATATCTTCGAGGAACTGATGATTATTCTAAATTAGTACCTGCATGGATACATTTGTCCACACTCGAGGATTTAGGAAATTCAGCATCAGAACTTGCAAAAATATTGGTAGAAATTGGGGAAGGTGAGAGTATAATGATTGAATCAAATCCTGACTTGCC
>DAQW01000030.1:0-15436 GCA_002503045.1 Euryarchaeota archaeon UBA39
AAGAAAAATTGTACAATTAGCAAGAGATGTAGGGGCAAAAGAAGTTTTCTTTGCTAGTGCGGCACCTCCTGTTTTACACCCAAATGTGTATGGAATTGACATGCCTGCAAAGGAAGAATATATTGCACACAATCGAACAAACGAAGAAATTACTCAAGCTATAGGTGCAGATTGGCTAATTTACCAATCACTTGAGGACCTACAAGATGCTGTGATTGAAGCAGGAAGGGGCATTCTCACTGAATTTGATTCATCGTGCTTTACTGGAGAATACGTCTGCGGAACAATTACTCCTGAGTACTTAACATCTGTAGAAGAAACTAGAAAAGATGGGTCTAAAAGAAAGAAAAATACTTCTGATGAAACCATTGAAATCCACAATAAAGAGTGATTTCAATTATACAGAGAACGGACAGCGCTAAAGCCCGTGGGTTGATTCCAAGTACATGCCCCATCGAATAGAGCCCCGACGTAGGGTCCCGTGTGAAAGCAGAGTAAGGGCATGTGACCTTTCTCGCGACGGAAGTTTGTTGGTTTGGACAGATGATGCATGTAAACTGCATCAACTTAGTTTAGAAGAAGAGAGTCACCCAAATACAATTGAACTTGAAGAAGAGGTGGATCATCTATTGTGTCTTCCAAACTCATCTGTGATAGTTGGTACAATTTCAAGAGATGCACATTGTATTTCAGCAAATGGAGAGATTGTTTGGAGAATTAATGCTGTAGGAGGGATAGAACAACTAGTTGCCACTATAGAAAGAACTCGATTCTTAGCAATTGATGGGATGAGAAATGCGATTCTTTTTGATTCAGACGGAAATGAAATTTATCGACATACTGGGAGGCAATTCATCATCTCAGCGATTCGCCCAGATGGAGGTGCTTTTGCATTAGCAGATGACACAGGTGTTGTTGAATTAGTGTCCAGTAATGGAGACGTCATTATGACAAGAGAACCACGTTCTACCGATGGAGATAGAATTACAGCGATGACATTTCGTCCAGATGGAGTACTAGTTTTTGCATCAGAATGCAATGGACTTACTGATTCAGAAACTCCTCAAATTGCATTAGATTGTATAGCAGGAAATGGCGAATCATTGCACATGGTAGAAATTGATTCTAATGCATCTGTACTTTTTGGAACCACACAAGGTATACTTGTAGGAATGGAAAATGGAGATGTAGAAGAACATCGAATAGGGACAAAGGAACCCATTACTTGGGCAAAAACGGGGTATGAAGTAAAAGATGTAAGACCACATGACGACGATATTATTGTTGGATCTTGGTTTCATCTTCGAAGATTTCTTTCACCAATGGAAGAAGCTTGGTCGGTAGAACATCCAGGATTAATCGATAGAGTATCATCTGATTCAGGTGGTCGAATGATTGCCATTTCGGGAGATAATCGGAATGATTACACCCGTATTGATCGTATTGATTTGTACGACCCTGATTCTCAACGTTTTGAAATTAATGATGATGATGCCCTTCTTATCGATGATCAAGATTTGTTTGGAGGAGCAATTGGCAGCACAATAGGAACTGAGTTAAGTGATGCATTAGAAAATACCGAAAATGCATCAAATGAAGACTTTGAAGAAATTGAAGATTTACTTACTGATAAAGAAATGGAAATCTATAGAACGAATCAAGCAAGCGATGATGAATTAGAAAACTTGTTGACTGAATTAGAAGAAGAAGTAGATTCAGAACATGAAAATGTTTCCAATAATGAAGGCATAGATGATCTACTTGAAGGAATAATTGATGATAATTCATTTAGTGCACTTCCTCCAATTGCAGACGCTGGAGAAGATAGAGCAATCGATGTAGGGGATGATGGAACTGCAATGGTAACATTAGATGGAAGAAATTCTCAATGTTCAGATGGAGAAATAAAAGAATGGGAATGGAGAGATTCATCAGGCTTACCAATTGGAGATACGCCTGCACTAAAAGTTAGATTAAAGCCAGGGAATCATCAATTTACTCTAAGTGTTCTAAGTGACAAAGGAGTATCATCTTCAGACTCTGTTTCCATCCAAATAGATGGAGATGATGAATCTGATGATTCTTTAGATGTGCTACTAAAGTGACTATAACGATGACAAAGCATCCTTCAATGCAGGTAAAGCATCTTCCCAGTTCGCTACAATCCCATAATCTGCCACTCCAAAAATTGGAGCATCTGCATCTTTATTGATAGCAACAATATATTTCGATGAACGCATGCCTGCAAGATGTTGTATAGCACCTGAAATACCTACTGCAATGTAAAGAGTAGGAGTAACTACCTTTCCTGTTTGACCTACTTGGATACTATGAGAAAGGCCCCATTCATCAACAACAGCTCTTGAAGCACCAACAGCAGCTCCAATCTGATCTGCAACTGCCTCTAATTGTCCCCAATTATCGATATTGCCCATTCCTCTACCTCCAGAAATAACGATGTCTGCTTCTGAAACATCAAGACGTTCGCTGGCCTTAGCAATAGCCTCCATCACAGTAACAGACACGTCAGACGAATGATTGACAGTAGATACTGATGCAGAACCACCTGAACCAGAAGGAGTGAAGGTATTTGGGCGAATACTAATCACACAATCTCCTGAAACGCTTACTTCTTCCATAGCTTTTCCAGAATATATCGGACGTGAAATAGTCAAACCGGAAGATATTCCAGTTGCATCTTGAATCACTGGGATACCACGGGCGGCTGCAACTCTAGCAGCCATCTCTCGACCATTCGGCGTGGCTGCTGTAAAGATTGTACCACCTCCAATTGCGCTATTCAAAGCAGAAGACCAAGCACCACCATCAAAAGAAGAAAAACAATCTCCTTCGACACCTATAACAGCGCTAACGCCATCAATAGATGCAGCAGAATCTGTAGAAATACCTCCTGGGCAAAGAATTGTAGGGCTTGAACCAAGAGAAGTTGCAGCTGCAACCATCTGGGAAGTGACTGGATGTAATCCGTTTTCGTTTGTCTCAGCAATAATTGTAATATCCATACTTACACCACCTAGATTACCTTCGCCTCATTCCTAAGTTTTTGTACAACTTCAGAAACACTATCTGCTCCATCAAACATCTGCCCAGGCGATTTTTCAGGAGGAGGAGATTGAGAATTAATAATCGCAGCAGACCCTGAAACATCAACTCCCAAAGCACCTGAATCCATTGATTCAATTGGTTTCTTCTTTGCCATCATTATACCCTTTACATTTGGCCGTCTTAATTCAGAAGTCGTCTTGTCAAATGCAACTACACAAGGAGCACCAACGTTCACTCTTTCTGAACCACTAGATGCTGGGCGAAGAACATTAAATCCATCTCCATCGCTAGAAATCTCAGATGCATTGGTGACACAAGCAGCACCAATTAATTCTGCAACACCCGGCCCAGTACTGCCCGAATTAGTATCTGCAGCCTGTTTACCGCAGAAAACAATTTGAGCGCCAATTTGTTTTACAGCACCTGCCAATAAGCCTTGAATTTTGGTTGAATCTAATGCCACTAGATCATCGATGATAATGTGAACAAGTGCATCTGCACCAACAGCTGCCGCATCCCTAAGTGCCTTTTCGGAACGAGTAGGCCCACATGTGATTGCTGTTACCTTTGCACCAGATGACTCCTTCATTGCCAATGCTGCTTCAAGAGCGTACTCATCAAATGGACTAATAGACCACTTGCTAACACTTGATTCATCGACCCTATCTCCATTAATGGAAATCTTTGCAGTTGTGTCTGGGACGTACTTGATTAATACAGCTATATCCATAATTCCACCACTCTAGTGGTCCGACGAATGAAAACGCCTCTATCAAGATTCGGCTTAATCGTAAAATTCACTTTTTCTCATTTTCAGGATATGGACATAATTTTTCTTCAGGTAAATCTCTAATTCGATTCAACGCACGTACGGCAATTTTCCAACCAATTACCCCTACTATAATACCCGTAAATAAGTCCCAAACATAATGTTGCTTAGTTGTCATAATACTAATACTAAGTAAGAAAAATTCGACCCAAACAAGTGAAATAAAGGCCTTAACCATCTTTGATTCAGATGATCGAATTCTCATCCATCTGCTGATTGATCTTGTCAAAAAGTATGAATGCGCTATATGTAGACTAGGCCAAGCATTCCATGGTTCATCCATTGCATGCATATATGAAAAAAGTGTGCTGAACAATCCATCCCCCTCAAGAACAGCATCTGGAATTTGGTCACGCATATCAATCTCCGCGGGAAATATTAGAAAAATAACTGTACAAGCCAACGTTGCCACAGATAACATTTGTACTCCACCAATTAATTCCAATCGAGAATGATCGTCTTTAGGGGTACAAAGTAAAGTCACTGGATAGTATAGGAATAGAGCAATGTAAGGGACAATCATCCATGGAATAACCGGAATCAAACGGTCGATTGAAGTCTCGGGATCCCACACAGTTACTCCATTAGCTGCAACAAACTGATTAGAAGAAAAATATGGAAACGCGATGCCAAATAATCCAAAAATCAAGATATGAATTAGGAACCAATTACCTCCCAGAAAATGCCTTTGTTTCCAAGCAGGAGCCCAAATTAATGGCCACGGAGTAGAAATTTTATCCGCTATCGAATCAAGGCGCTCTTGTAGTCTGCTCACAACCGTTGATGAATAATCAGGCATCTAATCTTCGCCATCAAAAAATTTTACTGAATCGCCTTTTTTCACGATTCCTTCAGTTTTCACACTAGCATACCACCTAGACCAACCGGGATGTTTTTTCTCACTAATTCGAGAAAATACTGAATCGGAAAAGACATGAGCTATTGTTCTACATGGAGAAGCAGCAGATGTAATCTCGATTACGGATTCGCCAATAGACAAAACAATTCCAGGTTTTATTCTTGACCAATCGATTCCAGAAATAGTTAGATTTTCACCTACTGCCCCCTCACTAATGTGATGCCCCTCATCAATCAATGCATCAATTAATTCCAATGAATAAATACAAACTGCTCGTTTAGGCCCCCCATGATATTTTGTATCATTCTGTCGATCCCCCTCAACACCTGCAAAACAAATCCTAGCAGATTCAACAGATTTCTTTGGCACGCCTCCATTCTGATTGACATTGATTGAAGTGATTAATCCTGATAAGACATTAATCACCCCAATATGCTTCACGAATTTCTTGATTCGCCTCCATACATGCTACAACATCTGCTGGACGATTTGGCATTGATTCAATTCCCGCAATATGAGAAAACATAGGTTCCACATTAGACATATTGACTACACCCCATCCTACTTGTGTACATGGAGCAACGGGTGAAATTGGAGCAGTCCCGGAAGTGGGATCCCAAGTGGAATATCCTGGATACCAAGCCGAGAGATTCAATGCATCTCTAAGATTTTGATTAGATACAGAAAGATTGGAACTATTTACCAAAAAATTTCCTCTATCTTCTGAAGCACCAGATCCCATGTCATCTCCTAGATCTCTTAATTGAGTCAACACAAGACTGAGGATTCCGGCAGTTCGTGGAGTGGCAAACGATGTACCTGAAGTTTCATGATAACCATCTATATCATCATGATTTGGCAACAACTGAGTCCAATCAGCAGCAATATCTGGATATGAACCACTCATTATTTCTTTTTGATCATCCCCTTCTTCAGCATAACCTGAAATTCCAATAGACCAAGGAGGTCCTGCTGTAGAATCTTGTACAGCTGGAGAAGGGCTATTATCGGCTGCACCAGTGTGGACTTTATGATTTTCAACAACAGCAACTCTAGTAGCATCTTCTATCCCAGGTACAGGAACACTACCAATTGGCCCAAATGAAGTTGTAATGATATCAACTAATGGTTGATTTGCTGCAGCCAATACTGCTTCATCACTGAAACCTTCAACAAAGAAAATTATTGCATCAGGATTAGCATCCAAAACTGCCCCAGTCACCGCTGTTCCGTGGCCATCAGATGGATCATCGAGAATAGGAATTTCAGTTCCATCATCAGGAGTAGTCCCTATAATTCGAGTTCCAGGAAAATACACAATATCAGTTGAAGATATAATGTCCCAACAATCTTCCTTATCTGAGTCATATCTTTCTTGCCATGTTCCTTCTTGAGTAAGATTACAACTCATTGTCACACCCAGTCCATCCAACAACCAATCTGGTAGAGTTTCATTCAATACAAACCTCTCATGATAGACATTAATTCCAGTATCTACTGGAGCAACGACACTGTATGCGCCAAAAAGAACTTCATCAATCTCAATTTCATTATCTTCTTTGTCTGATGACAAACATCCTGATAATGTTGAGAAAATTAGCAATAGACTGAGAAGTAATACTCTCGGCACCTGCATGTCACTCGCAGATACCCCTTATGTTTGAGTTTAATCACAAGATGAACGGGCAACAATGACGAGAGTACCTGGCCATTCTTCTCCTTCATTAGCTCTAAAGGACTTCAAAACATCAAAACCTGATGATTCTACCAATGAAATCCATTCCGATTCTGAATGAGTAGTCATTCTAACTCCAACTTTTTCTGGCCAATCTAAACTCTCTTTGTTTTCAAAATAATGATCAATACCAAAAGCAAAAACACCACCTTTGACTAACCATTCAGAATTTACCCTTTCAAGGAAAGCAGGTATATTATCAAGATAATATAAGACTTCCATAGAATGGACAAAATCAACCTTCTCAGGGGGAGACCAAGTGGATAAATCTGCATGAAAATACATTCCTTCAGGATCTTTATCTAAAGCACGTAAAATCATGGATTTTGCACCATCAACACCCATAGCCAAAGAACAAGAAGATTTAGTTTTCAAAGAACGGACTACCCACCCATTTCCACAACCTGCATCTATTGCAGAAAACCCTCTTTGAATGGATTCAGTAGAAATCACATCAAATGCGGCTGTTAAAATCTCTTGAACGGCTGGAGCATGGCCTTTTTCCATGCCTTCATCTTTGCCAATATCCGCCCATTCACTGAAAACATCCACTGCAAGACGCATTGGGTCGCCTCACAATTTCCGAGTAAATGACTGGATTCCAGTGATATGTCGTGCTAGAATTAAATTATGAATATCATGAGTACCCTCGTAAGTTTTTACAGATTCAAGATTATTCATATGACGCATAATTGGATATTCATCAGTAACTCCATTGGCCCCATGTATATCTCTGGCTACTCTGGCGATATCGAGTGCAATATCTACATTATTCATTTTAGCCAAACTAATCATCTCGGGGAACCAATCATCTTGATCGACCCTGCGACCAAGGTGATAAGCAAGAAGTTGGCCTTTGGTTATCTCTCTTAGCATAGTTGCTAATTTCATCTGTATTAATTGATAAGCGGCGATTGGGTGGTCGAATTGTATTCTCTCCATAGAATAATTCTTAGCAGCATCAAAACAAGCCTGAGCAGCCCCAATAGAACCCCAAGCAATCCCATATCGAGCTCGATTCAAACATGAGAACGGCCCACCTAATCCTTTAGCACCAGGTAAATAACGATCATCTGGGACAAAAACATCCTGAAGTACCAATTCAGAAGTCACAGATGCACGAAGAGAATGTTTTCCTTTCTGTTCAGGCGCACTAAATCCTTCATCATCCTTTTCAACAATAAATCCTCGAATTACACCATCTAATTTGGCCCATACAATTGCAATATCTGCGACTGTACCATTAGTAATCCACATCTTGGCTCCATTCAATATATATCCGCCATCAACCTTCTCTGCTTTAGTTACCATACCGCCAGGGTTTGAACCATAATCTGGTTCAGTTAAACCAAAGCATCCAATGAGTTCACCAGTAGCCATTTTTGGGAGATACTTATGCTTCTGTTCTTCTGTACCAAACTTATGAATTGGATGCATAGAGAGAGATCCTTGAACACTACAGAACGAACGTAATCCGGAATCACCGCGCTCTAATTCTCTACATACAACTCCATAGGCAGTATATGACATTCCAGCGCACCCATACTCTTCAGGGACAACCATTCCGAGTACGCCCATGTCACCTAAATCTTTGATCCACTCTTCAGGGAAATATGCTTCATTGTAAGCCTTCTCTATATTGGGAATGACCTTTTCATCTACCCAATCTCGAACCATATCTCTAAGCATGATTTCTTCTTCAGTCAGCATTTTGTCTACATCAAAGAAATCCAAGGCCTCGTATCCCATATCTATCTCTCCTAGTTACTCGCCTTTGAGAGCGCCGCTTGAACCTTACCGATGATTGATTATGACCGGTCGCGCTTCCTCCTTTCTTCTCTCTTTTCTCTTAGAGATGGCTCAAACCCCTTTCGTTTCCTTCTCCATCTATTGTATGAGGCTTGCATTTTTGGGCTATTCATGAAAATGAGACCCAAGACAATTCCGGGAACACTAACAACAACAACAACCGCTAAAGTATAGCCAGCGAGACTAGTAAGCAATGGATCATCTATTTCTATTGGAACGAAATTAATGGCATCTCCTCTAGAATTTAATATCCAACCCTCTGCTACAGAAGTACTCCAGGAGCAAACAATCGGACGAGTAGCTATCTCAAGTTGTTGATTGGCCGCATCTACATGGTCATACCAAGGGAATGATTCTTGAGAATCAGGTCGATGATCAATCAACCCATATGGAGTAGTGACAATCATCATTCTATTTTCACTATGTCCACATATTTTTGTGAATTCTCCAGATAAATCACTAAGAATTACTGCATCTAAATTTGATACGCCTTGGGTAGAATCATCAAGATAAATGGTTCCAATATTGCGATTAGAACCTATAGCAACACAAACCGGTATATTTCCTTGACTACATTCAATGTCATTCCAAATTGCTGCACCTCCACCTAACCATGTAACTTCGTGTTCATCATCGATAATTGCTATTCCATCAGACTCTGTGGCCACTACACAAAGCCGAACTACAGGATGGCAATCTATTGCTGTGACTGAACTCTCACGAGTAGTTTCTAAAGCATACATTTCTCCTCCATCTGCTAAAGAACGAAATCGCCATATTCTTCCTGAATCCGCAGCGATATACGCCCAACCTCCATTTGTATTCCAAGCTACTGCAGTTAACGTGCTTATCTCAACCAACCCAGTTCCAGATACATTGGATAATCGTTGATCTTGGTAATCGTATCGAAGAACTCTGCCCATATCTCCAACAATGAATGCATTGCCTGCAGGGTGGAAATCTACTGCATTGAGATCTTGATCAGTTATTGAGTCGAGTTTCAAAGAGTTTTCAGGATTTTTATTTGGGATTAAAAAAACAATTCCTTCATCCCCAATTGCCAATGATTCTTGGCCATTTGAATCAAGAGCATTGAGGAATACTGGTTCTTCAGAGATTGATACTACGGTATCAGATTTAACGACAGATTCGCCTTGGACCGATACAAGAAGAAAGAGGATCAAGAAAGGCAAGAACACTCGCAACCTGCCCCGGCCCATACCCCTCCGGGGGCGAACGACTTCATCATGTGAACGGTCAATCTGTATTTTCTAACGCAGGGAGGATTCAAGTCCTTCCCCCTCACCGGGGGGGACATGGAACGCTTCTCAACGACTAGAGGTAAGGTCAAAGAGGTCACAGCAAGTGGCGGATTGGCTGAATTAGCAAAGAAATATTTTAACGATGTTGAATCAACTGGAGAAAATGCATTTAGAGGATCTCATGGAATAATGAAAAGTATCGAAGCCCATTACGACGGCGACGCACTAATTGTTGAAGTGGATAATCAAAAACCTGACTTTTCCAACCCAGATGCAATGAAAGAAGCAAGAGAAGATAGAGTACGTTGGACACAATTTTTAGATGAATCAACTGGATATGATTCAAAGAAACGTGGCGATAAAGCAAAGGAATGGGGAAAGAAAGCGAACAAGGCAAAATCTTCGATTTCTGCGGCTAAGCATTTCATGTCTTTAGCCAAGAACATTCCTCAAGAAACCATAGACAAAGCAGAGGAATTAATCCAAGAAATTGAATCAGCCTTGGAAGCGGGCGACAACACCAAAGCTGCAGGTCGCGGTGAAAAATTATCTAAATTGTTGAATAAATGAGGTAAATTCGATGACCCCAGAGGAAATCATGGATCTCCTTGGAGAGACTAAGGGGGGCTCGGAATTATCTGTAGAAAACAGAGAGAAAGTTTCCTCAATGTTCAGTGGCGTTGAAGAAATAGTTGGATTAGAACATGTAGTTTCAGTTCTAAACGGAGGAATTTCACATGGAGAAGATAGCATTTTGCGCGCTTATATCGGACTTGAGCCAAGTGGGAAAGCACATCTAGGGTGGATTGTCCTTGCAGATACAATCAGAAAAATGCTTGATCAAGGAGTTAATGTTCTTGTTTTCTTAGCTGATTGGCATGCTTGGGTTAACGATAAGTTTGGAAGAGATATGGAAAAAATAGGTATTGCTGGAGACTATATGTCTGAAGTGTTTAGAGTTCTTCTCGGATTCCCAGAAGAAGGGGGAGGTTCAGGACAAATTAGGTTCATGAGAGCTAGTGATTTAATGGACTCTGGAAAATATTGGGAACGAGTCCTTCGTTGTTCTAAGGGGATGAGTCTCTCGCGAGCAAGACGAACATTCAGTATAATGGGAAGAAGTGAGGATTCGTCAGATGATGATTTATCTGCATTTTTCTACCCTGCAATGCAAGCAGCAGATATTTTTGAATTGGATGTAGATATTGCATTTGGGGGAATGGATCAACGAAAGGCACACATGTATATGAGAGAAGTTGGCGATAGAAACAATTGGGTAAAGGCAACCTGTATCCATACACCAATGCTATCTGGATTAAAGGGAAGAGGAGGAGGTCGAATGGATTCATTCGACCATAAAATGTCAAAGTCAGACCCAAATAATGCAGTATTACTCCACGATACTCCAAAAAAATTGCAAAAAAAATTCAGAAAGGCATTTCTTGAACCAGGCAACCCTGATTCACCTGTCTTTGAAATCGCAAAATATGTGATTATGCCCAAGAATGGAGAATTACACGTAAATCCAAAACCAGAATTTGGTGAGCCATCATCTTGGTCAAATTTAGATGCATTAATTGAAGCAGTAGGAGATGGAACAGTACATCCATTTGATGCTAAAATGGCTATCGCAAATGGATTAGCAGAAATTCTTTCTCCAGTCACAGAACATTTTACTAAAAATCCACAATTATTGGATGCGGTAAACCAAATGACGGGTTCCTGAAAAATATTGTTTTTTCCGGCTTCGAAGTTAATTTAGGGAGGCCCTTTCATATCAGATGAGTTCGCCGACGAGATGATAACATGGATGTAGGCATCGATGATTTTGCAATTCATTTTCCCCGCCTTTATTTCGATATGAAGGATTTTGCGAAATTTAGGGGAGCTGATTTTGAGAAATTAAACAAAGGACTAGGGCTCAACGCAATGGCAATTCCGGACGCTCATGAGGACACCGCAACCATGGGAGCAAACGCAGTTGCTAGACTCATTGATAGAAACGGTTTATCCCCTTCACAAATCGGAAGGATATATCTTGGTACAGAATCAGCGCTTGATGGTGCAAAACCTACTGCAACATACATCATAGATATGCTCCAACAAAGATATTCAAAACAATACGGACCTGATTGTTTCAGAAATTGCGATGTTGTAGACATGACATTTGCATGTATTGGCGCAGTTGATGCACTTCATAACACACTAGACTGGGTTGCAAGAGGCAGAGAACATGAAGAAAGAATTGGAATTGTTGTTTTTAGTGACAACGCAAAATACGATATGGAATCGAGTGGAGAATATACTCAAGGTGCTGGAGGAGGAGGAATCCTAATCCGAGCGAATCCTAGATTGTTAGTAATTCCAGATATTTGGGGCGTATCTACAACCCCAGTTCACGACTTTTTCAAACCTAGAAGAGAAGTTCCAGTCAAGAATGTCATTGAAAGAGTTCTCGATCTAGCTAGAGAAACAGGCCAATCATTCAAATCTGGACTAAGTGATAGAATGATGCGCAACCTCAGAGGTTCAAAAATGTCCAATGATGAATTATTTGCAGAAGACACACTAAAAATTCACAGAGATACTCCCGTCTTTGATGGTCAATTTTCCAATCGATGTTATATGGAATCCGTGAAACAAGCATTCATAGATTTTCATGGAAAAGCCCAACGAGATGGTAGATTAGATCCCGAAAACGACCCGATATTAACTGAACAGTGGAAACGAATTATTGTCCACCTCCCTTATGCATTTCAAGGTAAGAGAATGTTCCCCGATGTTTTCAGACATGACAGAAGGGGTACTCCTGTGTGGGAACAAATTGTTGAAGAAATTGGAATCGAACCATTAATCGAAGATTTTGAAGATACCCCTGAGGGAATGACTGAATTCGACAAAGCCAATGACAGTTATAGGCGCTCTATCTCAAAAACTCAAGCATTCCGTAAATTTGCGGATGAGAGAATTGAACGCGGACAAAGGGCTTCGAGTCTAATCGGAAACCAATATACTGGTTCGATTTTCTTGGCTCTTATGTCGACTTTAGAATGCGATTATGATGAAAACAATTCTATCGAAGGCCAACGAATTGGTCTATGCGGATATGGTTCTGGAGCTAAGGCCAAAGTTTTCGAAGGCATTATTCAACCACAATGGAAAGAAATTGCTTCAAGATTCCTACTCTTTGAAAGATTAGACCTTCGAAGGCCAATACTTAGTGATGACTATGAAGCATTACATAGAGGCAGTACAACTGAATCAATAATTGAACCGAGTCAAGAATTTGCACTTGTTCGAGGAGAATATGAAGGACTTCCTGGAGAACGCAGATACCGGTGGGTAGACTAATTATTCAGTAGATTCTGAATTTTCTTCTCGAGTGATTGTTTGATTTGTAGATTTAATTCCATCATCATTTTCTATTGGGATCAACAAGGGTTCTAAATCACCAAATGATTCAAACAAACTGGGCCCACTAGAAAGATAGTATACAGAACCCCTACCATCTCTAGAATCTTCAGCACTTGAATTCTCATTGCTTGCACACTCGCCAGTACATCCATCAGCAAAGGCGACATAAACACGACCTTCTCTATCGATATGTAAGTCATTGAAATCCAACAAGTTACGATTAGATCCTCCAATATCCCTACAATCACCTGAATTAAGACAGATAGAACCAACTTGAACAGGATCATCAGTTACTCGATAAGTATGGAAAATCGGATTCTCATCCAATGCATTAATGCTGAAGGTTATGTAAAGGTGATAAGTTGCATTATTCGGAGCATAGTGTGCATTACCATCCCAAGCATTGCCATCAATATCGGATTGATTCAACATCTCAGAATTTTGACTTCCAAGATAAGTTACTGCAATTCTTCCAGGGTCACCTGCATCGGTTTGAGGGAACACAGAAGAAATTACACCTGCTGGAGAAATTCGAATACTCTCTTGATCCCAAGTTTCTCCTGAATCTGTTGATCTGGACATGTAAACACCTTCATCCCCTCCAGTCCAAACATGATACGCATTTGATTCAGAATCGGTAGACACCTCTGAATTCTTTCTAGGATAAGGCGTTCCAACATCTTCTCCCATGGAACGTTCAAACCAAGTAAATCCATTGTCTTTTGAAACGATTACAGTAGGAGTTTCTACACGCGGAGTAACATATACTGTCCCATCGGGAGCGGTCGATATCGCCCCATGTAATCCACCATTTGTCGTAGCTAAACCTATGATTTGGCCACCCGCTTCAAAGGTTGCACCACCATCAAAACTAGTGAAGCAAAAAATTCCTGCTAGTTTGTTGTAACAATAGTACACTGCAGTTTCATAAAATCCGCTAGTAAATTGTCCTAAGGCCCCATATCCAGAATCGGTCCATGGACCGCTTGCAAGTTTGATGTGATCGTTAATTGGTGTTGTCCCTGAATCATGAGGATTACCTAGCCAAGATTCACCATCATCATCACTCCAACAAATCCAAGATGTTTCTAATCCAATCATTTGAACATTGAATATTCGATCGGTAATTGGATCTACCCAACCATATGGATCACTTGTAGTAGGGGAACATTGAACTGGATCTTGTGTTTCAATCCATGATTCCCCATAATCGCATGACCTCATTACTTTCTCCATGGCAATAAAGAAAATACAACCACTAGAAGTTATGCCGATACTAGGTTCTTTTCCTGTTTCTCCAACATCACTGAAAGTGAATGACATAGGAATCAATTCTTCATCCACTGGAAATCCATCAGAACCTGTTACGAATGTTGAAGGAAATTCAGGTTCTTCAACCGGTGGCAAAGAGATTTCTTCTTCTTTCAAACAACCCGACAATGATGTGGTGATGAGTAAGATACATATGAATACTGAACTACTACGAATCTTAAGGAAACTATTTCCTAAATCGTTAGCAGACATTGTTCACCCCAATTTGATTAAACATCCTTGCTAATAGCGCGTGCGATAACCAATTTTTGAACCTCTTGAGTTCCTTCATAAATTTGGGTAATCTTAGCATCCCTGAAGAAGCGTTCGACAGGGAAATCGGTGGTGTAACCATATCCTCCAAGAACCTGTACTGCTCTCTCCGAAACCCACATTGCAGTATCTCCTGCAAACAATTTTGCCATACTAGCTTCCTTTGAATGTCTGTGTCCATTGTGATGATAGTGTTGTTCCTTAGTCCAAGCAGCTTTGTAGACCATAAGACGAGCCGCTTCAACCTGAGTTGCCATATCTGCAAGATATGACGTAATCATTTGATGACGTGCGATAGGTACGCCGAACGCCTCTCTCTCATGTGCGTATTTTAATGCTGATTCATAGGCACCTTGTGCAATTCCTAGGCCTTGAGCAGCAATTCCAATACGAGAATTATCCAATGCGTTCATAGCAATAGGGAATCCTTTTCCTGGGGCTTTGAGTACATTTTCTACAGGAACCTTGCAATTTTCTAAGACGAGTGTACAAGTATCACTACTTCGAATCCCTAATTTGTCCTCCTTTTTCCCGACGGTGAACCCTTCAAATGTTTTCTCAACAATAAACGCCGTAGTTCCGCCATGCTTTTTCACACCATAATCTGGGTGATCTACATCCTTTGCGAAAAGAACGTAAATATCTGCACTTACCCCATTGGTGACCCACATCTTTTCTCCTGTAAGGAGGTAATGTGTTCCATCTTCGGACAGTTTTGCTTTGCAAGACATAGCGGCTGCATCGGTTCCTGCGCCCGCTTCAGAAAGGGAATAGGCACCTAACTTATCAGATGCAAGCATAGGAAGGTACTTCGCTTTCTGTTGTTCATTTCCATGCAAAGTGATTGTCATGCTACAAAGGCCAACATGAACGCAATA
>DAQW01000030.1:15813-16851 GCA_002503045.1 Euryarchaeota archaeon UBA39
GATATATCGTCGAGAGGAGTGCCACCAAATTCTTCAGGAATAGTACAAGTATGTAGCCCATATTCGATGAACTGGGCCCATTCTTCAGTAGGTGGTTTCTGATTTCTATCTCGTTCTAGAGCAGTCGGGGCTAAAACAGATTCAGCAAAGTCTCTCACTAGGTCTCGAATCATCGTCTGTTCTTCGGTTTCTTTGAAGTCCATGCCCGTCCCACCTATACTCCGTTTGTGAATAGTTCGGATAAAATCGAGATTCAAAAAAGTGCAAAATAAACGAATAATTGAAATTAGATTGCAACGGCCGCGCTTTGAGGCAAAGTACATGAGCGACGAGGACGAGTTCAGCATAGCAGTAGGAAGAAGATATACTCAAGAACATCTTTGGTTTCACTTAATCAGTGGACCAAACGATGATTTCGAAGAATACAAGATAGGAGTTTCAGACTTCGTAAGAATAGAATATGGTAAAATTCTCAAGGTAACTTTGCCCAGTTTTACTGATACGAGTGAATTTTTGATTGGAACTGATGATGAACAAACAAATGATGAAGAAATCGTATCAACAGATGAAGAAAAAGAAGATGGCGGTGCAATGGGTGAACTCTCTACCGATGAGAATCTAGTTGGCCTTCAATGTGAATTTGAAACTTTGAATATTTTAGCACCTGTAGCTTGCTCAGTAATGAGTATGAACGGAGAAATCGAAAATAATCCACATTATGTTAATCGTGAAGCATATGGAGATGGGTGGTTTGTAATTATTAGAGTTCATGACGGATTCGACTATGACGACCTAATGAATTCAGAAGATTATGTTGATTATCTGGCAGAATTGTAATCATACCCACATTCGATATTCGCCTAATGGCAGGCCTTGGAAGCCGATTGATTCTGCTTTTTCCCAAACGGAATTAGCATCAGGAAGATCATATTCCACCTGTATTCGAAACAACCATTGCTTTATTTCACCTAGAAGGGGGCCTGCTTCAATCTCAAGTCGAGACAAGATTTGATCTCCATTAACCAACGGTTCATTTCC
>DAQW01000049.1 GCA_002503045.1 Euryarchaeota archaeon UBA39
ACGAATAATTGCTGCTTCAGGAGTTCTCGCAGTTGAAATGGGATATATTTCCGAATCTGAAATGCCTACACTCCCGGGGCAGATTGCCTTAGATCCTGAACGAGTATCAGATGTTGTTGAAACTCTAAATGATGTTCTCGAATCATTTGGAAAGAAGCCTGCAAGAAGTGTTGAAGAATTAGATGAAATTGAGGCAGAAGATGTCAACGAAATTGAATCAGCAAGGAGAACGTTGGACTCTGCAGATGCGATCCTTGATAGACTAAGACAATTGGGCCAAGAAGGAGCATGATTAGTTTACTGTTGAGTGATACGTCTGAATTACTCTAGTAACCGATTCGATATCTCTGATGTCTCGATTGACTAAATCCGTTAGAATCTGTTCCTTTTGCCTTACAACTGCTTCAAAGTCAGCAGGAGTGCACCCCTTTGCAGTGCAGATAATTTCGCGAACTTTGCTTGGAACACCTGTTTCCACGATCTTTCCTTGACTAGCATCATATTTCCAAATTGGATTGAGCCGAGGTGTGTCTCCTTCCATTCCTGCAATTTCAGCAACTTCTGTAATCCTACGAATATTCTTACCACCTACATTGAGACGGGCTTGCATAATAATCAAATCTAATGCATTGAGCATTATTGCTGGAACACTCATTGGAGGATTGACTAGCCTCTTGACAGTTTCATTTGCAGTATTAGCGTGAAGACTTCCAAACGAACCATCATGACCAGTATTCATTGCCATTAGCATTGTTGCAGCTTCTGGGCCACGAACTTCACCCACAATAACTCTATCAGGTCGCATTCGAAGACTAGATTTCAAACATGCATTCATGTCAATTTCTGATGTACCATCTGGACGTTTGTCCCTAGTTTCCATCCTAAGCCAATGATCATGATAGATTTGGAGTTCAGCTGTATCTTCCACAGATAGAACACGATCAGACCATGGGACAAACATTCCAAGGCAGTTTAGAGTGGTAGTTTTACCAGAACCTGTACCTCCTGCGATTACAAAATTTGCAGGTTTAGCACCTAGTCCATCTACCCATGTCCAAAACATGGCTGCTAATCTAGGAGAAACAGTGCCCCACTTAATCAAGTCAACAATAGTAATAGGATCCTCTCTAAATTTTCTAATTGTGAGAGTTGGACCATCAGGGGAAACTGGAGGAATTGTGCCATTTACTCGAGAACCATCTGGAAGGCGCCCATCAAAAATAGGAACCATCCCTGGACCATCTCCAAGAGGAACTTCCGTATGTGAAGCGATATTCTTCGCGATTTGAATCCCTTCTTCATCCTCAACCCAAATATTTGTCCGACACATCCCATGTTTCCTGTGAGCAATCTTCACGCATTGCTTGCCTCCATTATACATCACTTCCTCAAGATCATCATCATCTAGTAGTACTTGGAGAACCCCATATGGATTCGCTGCTATCTGCCCATTATACTCATAGAAAGGCGTAGGATGACCTTCTTCACTGTAAACAATTACATCGTCATATTGATCTATAATTTCTGCCATTTGAATCCCTCAAAACATATTCCCTGCCATGATGTAAACACCCTGAAACAAGAGAGTAGATATCAACATCCAAGTGGGCGCAGACCAGAGATATTGGCCAGTCCTACCCAACATTCTACCGCTAATTGCAACTGTTATTCCAGTTGCAGCAGCAGAGAATAGATAGAGGGCTTCTAAAGTTGAAGCCAATGGATAACCAGTAGAAGGAGGGGCGAAAATACCGACAATAAATCCAGTGATACAAGGTAGCATTAGACCCATCAAGACAATCATTGTAAATGCTTGACCGAATACTTTCTCTTCTTTCAAACGCATTAACGAATTCAATTTCTCATATTCAATACTCATCCTGTAAGTTACTTCCTGTAATGGTGCCTGTTGTTCAAGTGCAGCATCCAAGAGATTTACAACCCTTTGAACCAAAGCACTCCTCGACTCAAGAGCAAATTTTGCTAACGCAGCAGTAAATGATGTGGCCTGAGCTCTGACAAGAGCTTGGTCCAATAAAGTCCCAGCAACATCATTACGAGATTTTGCAACATCTGCAAAGGCTTGTTCAAGACCTAAGCCCGCACCCAATTCCGCTGAAATTAATTCCATCATTTCTGGTAAAGCACCATCAATACTACTTCTTCTCCTAGACTCTAATGCTAAAGGAATCGCACCACCAATCCCAATAATTGCTAACGGCAGTAAAAACATGGCAGTTGGATTATCATTCAGACGTTCCATCAATTGCCAAAGCATAGAATCACCTAGACCCCCGGGTCCCTAGTATGAGCCTTTAATCCAATCAATCCCATAGCAAAAACACAAAATGCCAAGCCTCCGAATGTAGCCATTCGAGCAACTCCTGGCCCAGGAACATCAATCAATCCAGATGCTCCCGCAAAAAGATATGGTGCAACAGCCATCAAAGGCAATACAATTGGGCCAAGCATTCCGACCGTCAGCAATGCGGTGGGCATCCCTTCAAGGGCCTCGATATACTTCATTATTCGATCTGTGCGCTCTTCTTCTTCACGGTCGGCTTGACGACGTAAATCTGAAATCAAATCGGTGTTTGATGTAACATTGGTTTTGAGAGTAGTAAGTAGACGTTTGTAACCGGTAGATTTGGTTCGAGAAGTGGCCTTGGTAAGTTCATCTTCGATTCTTTTACCTGATCGAACACCATCCATAATCTTCTCCATATCTCTACTGATAGCACCATAACCTCCTCGTGCGATATTAATCAAAACTGATTCAAGGCCTACTCCTGCTCCCAATAGAACGTCAAAGGCACGTAAAGCAGCTAACAAATCTCTTTCTTCTGCCTCCATAATTACGCCTCTGCATCTTCTACTAAAACCAATTCAACCTCGCCCGTTTCAGAATCATAAGTCATCTCCTGAATTGCCACAAGCATCTCTCTATCGATGAACGGATCGATGAAAGAAGGTTGGCCTGCTCGGAAAAGTCCTTCCAAAACCTTGTATCCACGAGTATCTACTTGAAGACGAACAGTATACACTGCAGATTCTGATCCTTCATCTCTTAGATCATCCCCTTCTCCGCCTCGAACTAATTTGCGTTCAAGACGTCTTTTTATGTTGACAGAAACGTGACATCCCTCTAATTGCATCCACTCTCCGTCCATTGCGCGGATGAAGCAAGAGATGCCTGACATGTCTGTCCCTAGCCACTCACTGTAGACGTGGGGGCATCAAGGTATCGCATTATCGAGACTCATAAAATCTCAAAGAAACCAAATTCTGGTTCTTGAATCAATGCCTGTACATCTCGTAGATCATCAATGACCTCTTCTGCTGTTAACCGAACTACTCCAACACCAGAACAAACACGGATCAGTGTATCATAATCCACTGGAGATTCAGAGGCATTCAAACATTGCATTATTGCTTCTTTTGCCTTTTCTCTCGCTTCATCTCCTTCAAGATTTTCAATAGATTTTGAGGGGGCTGGGGCAACATCATCAGATACCGAAGGGACATCCAAATTTTCTTCTGGAGGAGCAAGCCCTTCACTCATACTTATTGCACGCATAACTGCAACTTCGTAAACAGAATCATCAATGTCTCCATAATGTTCTCTCGACTTGAGAATACCTGTGATAAGATCAGAAGGGATTCCTCCGGATTTGTAACTAGCCTCATTATTATCCAATTCGCGTGATTTTCTATGGGAATCTATTCTCCGCATTGTTGCGTCTGCAGTACGTGCCAACCAAACATGATAGCGATTTACATCAATTTCTCTGAATCCTTCAGCACGAATACTAGTAAAAACACCACCATCTTCAGTTTCATAATGTCTTGCACGTCCCAACATAAGAACTAGGAAACGATCTCCTCGCTCAAATCTAGCAAGTATTTCTTCAGCATCAGCATGCAATTCAGGTGAGAATGGAGTCACATCAAACATATGTAATCCGGTAGAATCTCGTAAACGGCCACGATATCCAGGGCCACTTTCAGTATCTCTTCTCTCCATATTATCAATTACACCTGCCACTAACATCCTAGACGTCATAGCTCCGAGACGACTTACAACAAATGAAGGGTCAAATTCCCCCTGCCCTACAATCGGCAATGAAGATTGAGAAAACTCAATTGCAAACATACGCAAAGCAGGCTGCCTCTGTCGATTAGATGAACCTGAAATCAAAGGACCACCCCCCAAGTCTCACGGACCTTAGATGCTAAATTAACTGGATCATTTGGTTTCTCTAAAACGGAATCAGGAAGCAACATTATACCTCGATCATCCACAATAGCTCTTCCATTGATCTGTATTCTAATTCCAAACAATTTATCTTTAATTTCTTTAACGAAATTCGAACTACCTTCATCATTTATTCGACTTTGAATTGTGGCCATATCTTGTTCTAAAAATTTCTCAGATGCTGCACGGCCAATCACGACATTTGCACTAGAAAGGCCATCGTCAATCACAAATCGAAGACGGAGATCCTCAACACCTTCAACAACATCGTGTTCAGTACAAACTCCATCTCTCAATACACGTCGACATTCTGGGCATCGCAAAACAATACCACAATCTTCCCTAATTACCAAAACATCTCCTTCTGTTTGAATCCCATCTCGAGAGCCGCTATTCCTTAATTCTCCAAGTGAAATCTCAACCACATGGGATTCTGGATCTATATCTCCCCACGGTGATTCATCCAAGATTGTAACTTGTTTAGCGTCATCTACAGTAATATCAGGAGTACCTTGGAAGGCTCTAATCCTAGCCTCTTGAACTGAAACCACTTGACCCGGTTCGAGTTCAATTGGAGACCAAACAGTCATTTTACAACGCCCAGAAGGATCTAAAACACGTACACTTGTTAGACTACGTTCTTCACCATCTCTCACAAAAGTTCGTGTTTCTATTGACTCTACTTGTACAGTAATATCTACTCCTCTCATACCATCTCGAATATCTTCGATTTTTGCACGATTCTGAGAGGATAACTCATCAGCATCTGGAAAAGATGCATCTCTAAACACCTCAATCTTTGTTCTGTCACTAAAATTAACTTCGGGAGTATCGCGAAATCGCCTGATATTAGCTCCTTCAAATCTCAATAGAGAACCCACTTCATGATTGAATTCACCCCAACAAAGAAAACTCATCTGACCCGAACTATCTGCAAGCCTACCTCGAACGATGTCGATAGTGCCACTTCCATCCTTCTTCACAATCTGATCAGGGCGAGAAGCAACAACTCTTGCCACTAATGAAACAGGACCTTCCATGGAGGAGGCTGTAGCCAAATCAACAGGGTCGGATGTAGGGATATTGGCTGCACTTCCTTCCTGAAGAACTACAACTCGTGAACTCTGATTTATGTTTAGTGAACGTTTTCCATTCCACTCATTTACAGATACACCTTCTAACCTAACTATAGAGCCAGGAGATAAATTCGAACTATGATTGCTCCAATCCTTGTAATCCCATCGTGTACTATTCTCATTGGAAAAGGGCAGATCTTCAATCCAACCAAATGCAATCTGTCTTTCTTCTCCAGACTTCATCTTCTGCATCCTAGGAGTATAAGTTACTACAGTGACTTCGATTGTGATATTTCTATCATCTGAACCTAATTCAGAAAAACGTTCTACTTTCTTTGAAGTAACCATACTATCCATTCTAGATTGTATTGAAGATTCAGAATCATTCTTCTGAAATCTCTTCATAATTGAACGAACTGCATCCTCCGGTTCAATTCTAAACTGTGTATGATATTTCTCAAATTCAACTCTAATCGCATCTCTATCTGCGTCTGGGACTTCAGTTAGAACCTGTTCAATGTATGTATCGTACTCATCTGTCATTTTTTCCAGTCTCCACCGGGGGGGTAAGAGGCCGCTCCAGCAAACACCGAGTCACTCCAAACATTGGAGAAAGGAGCGATGACTCGGCGTAATGATGCTGAAGTCTGGACACCTCATCGCCTCCGGAGAACTGAATGAATCACGACGGTTCTTGAATAATACTCTTGGAAAAAACGACCGATGACATCATGACGAATAGGTGCATACGGAAACCAATGAGGGAGCCTTTCCACTTCGAAGGAGTTGATGTAGAACCGGGCACTCAAGCCCGAATTCCACTATCTGTGGGCCTTGATCCACTTGGAAGAGATTTATCGATACCTGTGCACATTTTGCATGGAAAAGAAGACGGGCCAATCCTAACAATCACTTCAACAATACATGGTGACGAACTCAATGGAGTGACCATCATCAGACATCTCCTTTATGGGATGGATTTGAAACCTGAAACTAGTGATGATTTAGTCCGAGTTGAGAATTTACGTGGGACTTTGTTGATTATCCCAGTATGTAATCCAGAAGCAGTTATTCTTGATACAAGACGATCCAGTGACGGAAGAGA
>DAQW01000047.1 GCA_002503045.1 Euryarchaeota archaeon UBA39
TACAGACATTATTATGGTTGGACCAGGTACAGGAATAGCACCATTCCGAGCTTTTCTTCAGCAGAGAGAAATTGATGCATCTACTGGGAAAAACTGGTTGTTTTTCGGAGATTGGACCGAAGAAGGAGAATTCTATTATCGAGATGAAATCGAATCATGGTTATCTTCGGGGAATCTTGAGAGGATTGATTTAGCATGGTCTAGAGAAGGTGACGAGAAAGTCTATGTTCAACATTTAATGGCAAAAAATGGAAAAGAGATTTGGTCACGAATCGATGCTGGAGGATATTTCTACGTCTGTGGAGATAAGAACTACATGGCAAAAGATGTTCATCAGACATTAATTGATATCTGTGCAGAACATGGAAATATGTCATCTGATGAAGCGCTTCAATATGTTGAACGAATGATGAAAGATGAAAAGAGATACCTTCGAGATGTATATTGACCCGATTTCATCATCAACCTGTTTGTTCCTCGCAACATCATGTTCAACCGGGTGTTGGTTGCGAATAGGGGCGAAATCGCTCTCAGAATTGGGCGTTCCTTGCGTTCTTTAGGTGTCGAAGTTTGTATGATCCACGGTCGTGAAGATCGCCTATCTACTCCTGTACGTTTTTCTGATGATTCCCGTGCAATTTTACGCTCAAATCCATTGGATTCATATTTGGATATTGAGGCAGTGATTCAGGCCGCTAAGTCCATGGGGGTTGATGCAATTCATCCAGGATATGGATTTTTAGCAGAAAATGCAGAATTTGTTCGAAGATTGGAAGAAGAAGGAATTACATTCATTGGCCCTTCTTCAGAAGTTATTCGATTACTTGGGGATAAAATCGAAGCAAGAAAAGCAATGGAAGCGGCAGGTCTACCAGTTGCAAAGGGGAGTAGTGAGCCCGTATCATCTACAGATGAGGCCGTATCTCTAGCCTCAGAAATAGGGTATCCTGTAATTATCAAAGCAGCCGCAGGAGGAGGGGGAATTGGAATGCAAATCGTCCACGATGCATCTGAGTTTTCATCCGCTCTGAATTTATGCCAATCAAGAGCTAGAAGTGCATTTGGTGATGATCGCGTTTTCGTTGAGAAATATATCGAAGGAGCCCAACATATTGAATTTCAAGTACTAGCAGATGGGAAAAATGCGATTCACTTTGGAGAAAGATTCTGTAGTATCCAGCGTCGTCATCAGAAATTATTGGAAGAAGGCCCTTGGCTTTCTGACGAAGTTCGCTCAGAAATAGGTGCAAAAGTATGTGCTGGTGCAGAAGCAGTTGGATATCGCGGTTTAGCAACTTTTGAATTCCTTAGAGATTCTCACGGTGATTTCTATTTCCTTGAGGTAAATCCTCGAGTGCAAGTAGAGCATACGGTTACTGAGATGATTACTGGAGAAGATATGGTTCAACTTGGGATACGTGTGGCAGCAGGAGAATCCCTTCCTCTTTCTCAAGAAGATGTAAATTTCAATGGACATGCTATTCAATTCCGTATCAATGCAGAAGATCCACTGAATTTCGTTCCTTCACCGGGTAAGCTATGGGAATGTCACTTCCCAGGAGGTGTTGGAATTCGTGTTGATACACATGCCCATGTTGGTTATGATATGCCAGGTTGTTTTGATTCATTACTTGCAAAGATGATTGTATGGGGGAAGGATAGAGATGAAGCAATAGCTCGAAGCCGAGCGGCATTAACTGAAACAGTAATTATTGGAGTAGATACAGTAATTCCCCTTCATCGTTCAATATTGGATGAAAGAGATTTTTTGGAGAGAAGGGTAACAATCCGTTACTTAGAGAATCATCCAGATATTCTTTGAGAGTAAATCTCAACCCAGTCTTCTCATTCCAGGATATTGGCTATTATCTTCTGAATGTTTTGTAGGGTTCAAATCTTCTAATTTCAGTAGATTTGTCTCTGGGGGTACATCTTGTTCTGAGATTGTTGCGGCAATAGATTTCATAGCTGCAGCATATCCATCTCCTTTAGCATCTCCACCTGTATTTTTTGTCATCGATTCCATAGCAATCGAAGAGCGTTGAGCTTGATGATCTTGGTCACTTCTTAGCCTTAGTAACCCCATTGCTCTCCTAGATGCGCGATGAGGATTAAATGATCGGAGTAAGTTGATTACTGTACTTGATCTACTTCTAGTTGGTTGTTTGATTACTAGCCTTGATTGGTGGTCAGGGCGTCTTAACATTCGAGAAAAACTCGGATAATTTTCCAATTCGTTAGGCATGTCATCCATTGAATTATCACAAATAATTTCTGCTTCTACTATTTCGTTTCGCTTTGCATCTGCCACAAGTCCACTAGACTGACACTCCTCTCTGACCGCATTTGTAGTTGGTGGAGGTAGGGAAGATGCTGCTGATGGTAGTCCGAACTGTTCTTGCGCTTGTCGAATAAGTTGCATACTACTTGGTTGTCTTGTAGGAACGGGGAGTGTTCTTTGATCTCTTTGATTTAATGATGTGACTTCTGCATAGGTTCTTTGTGCTATTTCGAGATCTTCTTGTATTGATGGCCTTCCGTAGTTTGGAGAAAAGGTCTCAGTATCATTTTGTTCAATATCCCCGAATAAATCTCCAAAGATGCCACCATCTGAAATTGATGTTCGTTCTTCAATAATCGGGACATCAAAAGCATTTGATGCATTTCTAAAATCATTGGAAGTATTTGTTAGAGCAACATTTGCTCTTTGTCTATGTGCTGATCCGAAAATTCCTGTTTCTGGCATCTTTTCAGCAGAATCTTCCATCGAAAATGTAGGGCTTGGTGTATCAAAAATACTTGAATCGAAAGAGAAAACATCATCTTCAACTGGTTGAATTTCTGTTTTTTCCGTACGTGTCTCTCTAAATCCTCCAATACCTGCATGGGTAGCCAATGCCTTTGCAAGATCCATTTCATTGTTCATACGGGATACAAATTCTTCGTGAAGTGAGGGCTCTAAAGAGGATTCAACAATCAAAGCCTCTCTTGTTTGAGAAAGTGTTGACCCATCAAGCATCATTTCTATGTATTGATTTAGTCGAATTAGATTCTCTGTTCTTCCTAGAATTCGATATCTATCTCCATTTGTAGCATCGATGTTCAGTTGATCCTTTCGATATAATAACCAAATTAGAATAATTATTGCTGAAATCCCTATTGGATATATATTCAAATTTTGAGGCGCAAGCCTAACCCCATAAACCATCAATAACATTGAGAAAACGGCCCAACCCCACGGAATTCCAGCTTTGGAGGTCATTCTAATCGATTCTAAAGCAGATAGATTCAATCTGATTCCACGTCCGTCAGAACGAGATAATTTCAACCCATCATTAGAAAGTACAGTGCGAAATCGCCCTTCTATCCCGACCAGCCGAAGAGAGCCGAAAGATTCGGCATCCTCCTCATCTGGTCGGACCCCATTGGGTCCTTCTTCAGAGTGCATCCAGAAGGAAGATGTTCACTTTTGACTTATACATTTTATCTTTTTTTGAGGTAAAATTGGTCGTTTGTTACATTCATCCAATTCGCCAATCATTGTTTTTTCATATTGTTCGCATGGCCAAGAATCCTCATAGGGACAGAATCTAATTGACTCAGAATTAATCTCCTATCTGATTCACTTCTAATTGTCAGAGGAGAATCCCATTCAATGATAATTTTCTGATTCTCAATATCTTTTACTCGACCTACTACAAATTGTAAATCAGTGGAAGCATGTATTACCATTCCAACTTCAATCTCTCTTTTTTGAAATGGTGCTCTAACAAATTCGAGTGAACTAGAATTATGGGTTTCAAACATCACTTCATCTCCATTCACCGACAAGAGAACTCCTCGTTCCAAAGCACCATCTTTCATGTTTCTAATCGCCACTCCGACTCGATCTCCGGAATTTGCAACATCTACGTCAACATCCATTACCTGTAAGGATCGAATCACTCCAGAATATCCACCTGGAGTAACTAGAATATTGTCGTGTTTATTGATTGAACCACTTTGAACGGTCCCTATTGCCACTAAACCAACTCCCTTGACATTGAAATGTTGATCTACAGGGACGCATGACTTTTTTGAGGACCTTTCGCTACGAACTTCA
>DAQW01000074.1 GCA_002503045.1 Euryarchaeota archaeon UBA39
GACAGGTTTGTTGCTTGGCGGTTGTGGCGTGATGCCTGATCGGAAGGGCCGTTTAGTACGAGAGGAACGATGGCTCGGAGTCACTAGTTTACCAGTTGTCCGGCAGGGCAATGCTGGGTAGCCACACTCCAATGGATAAGAGCTGAAAGCATCTAAGCTCGAAGCCAGCCGAAAGACGAGGCATCTCAGGGAACTCGTAAAAGACGAGATTGATAGAATGCGGGTGTAAGTGCCGAGGCAACGAGGCATTCAGCCCAGCATCACTAACATCCCGGTATGCATCCTTTTTTCCAACACCGCTCCTGTGTGAGCCTCTGTTCAACAGCGATATGCCGATCATATTCAATCAAGATTGTTCACGACCATAGCGAAGGGGTCTACCCGGTCCCATACCGAACCCGGAAGTCAAGCCCTTCTGCGTCGTACATTGTACTGTGGTGCGAAAGCCCACGGGAACTTGCGTCGTTGTGACATTCTTTGATTCGATCTCGGTCGCCTTCGGGCGGCCGAGATCACCTCTCCGCACTTTGGGCTATTCATTTCGAATTGGCCCTCTTTTTATCCTTTAGGCGGTAGCCTCAAAGAGGACTTAACTTAGCCGAGAATGGTTCCTATGTCGATTAGCACAGGCGACGTCATGGGACATTCTCTTGTTGGAGTGCATTTAGCACCTATTGGAGATGTTTTGTTTGCCCCATATAGTGTTCCTCAAGATGAGTTGGATCCTATAGCTGAATCTTTTGGATTAGAACCAGTTAAGATCTCCATTGGAGGATCATCGTTGGTAGGTGCATTGTTAGCAGGTACTAAGAAAGGTATTGCAGTTGCAGATATTGCATCTAAAGATGATATTGATCTTTTACTTAGTTATACTGAGGCAGTTGTGGTAATGGAAAGTGGTGTAAATGCTGCTGGAAACTTGATTTGTGCAACAGAAAACGGTGCAATAGTTAGCCGTTCAGTTCCTGAAGATGGAGTATCTGCAATTTCTGAAATTCTAGGTGTTCCTGCAGAGAGGACAACTATTGCTGGAATGCATAATGTTGGGAGTCAATTAGTGGCGAATTCTAATGGTGCTTTGGTACATCCAGATGTTACTGCTGAAGAAGTAGAAATTATCGAATCTACACTCGGTGTGAAAGCAATGGTTGGAACCGTTTGCTTTGGTTCACCTGAAGTAGGTAGTGGCTGTGTGGCCAACGATAGTTTCGCATTCGTTGGAGATGGAACCACTGGCCCTGAATTAAATCGAATTGAAGATGCACTTGGATTAATCTAGGAGAAATTGTTTATTACATGAATAAATGTAAAAACCATTTGTTCAAATTAAACATGTGATTAGGGCGGTAGCTAGGTTTCTCGGAACCATAATCGATGTTCTTCAAAGCTTCAATTTCGGAATTAAATTTCAGTCATTAGCAATTTGTATTATCCTCTGTCTTCCTTGGATTTTTTTAACACTTGAAAAATCGATAAAACGTCGAATACTTTCATCAATTTGGTTCATATTTGTTTTACTTTGGATTCTTTACTATCTTGGTTTTTTACAGTATAGGTACATGGGTCCTCATTTAGGTTTCATTGAGGATGGAAACCCTCTATCTATTACCACGTTGATTATTGGATTCTTATTTACAATTCCATTTCTCTATTATGGTGTAAAAGATAAATTGGAGAGTAAAAGAAAGGCACTTTTTCACATTGGTTTGATTAGTTTTCTAATGACTGGTCCTGCTGTATACAATCTTGTTTCTCTAGAATTTTATCTCTTTAGAGGGGGTGGTTTTGGACCTTATATTGGTGATTTTGCAGGGGAAAGTACTGTGTTTTCTAATCCTGAAATTTGGTCAGAATCTGTTAGAATAGGCTTAACATCGTGTTTCGCGACACCTCTTCTTATTTGTTTTTCAATTTGGCTAATATGGAAAAAATATCGTCAAGATATTGAATAATTTCATGGCGAATCTTCATTGATTGATTTCTCTGAGCAAAGCACATGGGCGAGTTATTGTATTCGGGTAAAGTCAAGCAAGTTTGGAGTACTGAAAATCCAGAAATAATAGAATTTCGATATACTGATCAAATATCTGTTTTTGATCAGATAATTCCGTCTCTAATTCCTAGAAAAGGTGAATCGCTTAATCGTTCTTCTTGCCATTGGTTGAAAATGGTGGAAGAAGCCGGTATCTGTGACACACATATGATTGAGATGACTGCTCCTGACAGAGTTCGTGCACGTCGTTTTGAAGTCATAAGAGAGCCTGGTGCAATTCCTCAAGATATGGAAAATGTGTTTGTTCCGTTAGAGGTAATTTGCCGTCATCATCTAGCAGGTTCAGGTTGGCGCAGGTACAAGAGAGGCGATGCATCAGCCGAAGAATTTGGTTTCCCCGCAGGTACTGAATTGGACGAAGGAGTGAAATTACCTACTCCGTATCTTGAGGTATCTACTAAATTCGAGGCATTTGATCGATTATTGGATAGAGAAGAAGCACTTGAAATTTCTAATCTTAGAGAGGAAGAATTTGACGAAATATTGAGATTAGTATTATTGATTGATGAATTGATTGAGTCTGAAGTTTCCAAGAGAGGTTTGATTCATGTTGATGGAAAGAAAGAATTTGCTCTTGGTCCCGGTAGAGTTCCAGTTTTAGTCGATAGTTTTGGAACACTTGATGAAGATCGTTGGTGGGATTTATCTGCCTATGACAATGGCGAAATAGTTCAATTGTCCAAGGAATTTGTTAGGTCTCATTACATTGAATCAGGCCATCATAAGGAATTGTATGATGCTAGGTCTTCAGGTGTAGACGAACCTCCAATTCCTCCTCTACCTCAATCGGTCATTGACGATACAGCTAGTTTGTATGCCTCAATGTTTGAACGATTAACTGGGGATTCTTTCTAGATTATCGATGTTCTCTAAGCATTACGCCACAGTTTCTGGATTGTGCTTTTCTAAGAAGGAGTAACAGTAAACGAACCATTTCTGCTACTCCTCCGTCAAGGATTTCTTTTTGATCTATTTTCCAATTTTTGGACATTAAGTTATCTTTTAGTTCGTTCGTTTCTTTTCCTGAAATGGCCCCTCGGATGATTATTCCTCCTTTTCCATTCCTACAAGGATGTCCTTCAAATCTATTAGAAAGAGCATTTAGAAGAAACATTAGTCGTTCATTTCCATCATTGGGTATGATGAACTCACAAAGATAATCAATTGGTGATTTTTCACCAGGGATTCTTCCAAATGCTTCTCTATTTACGCCAGTACCATCTAGTGGTTTTCTTAGTTTTCCTTCTTGGTCTTGGTCGATCATTAAAACAAAGAATAAGTTAGCAGCATCAATATTTAGGTTACTTACATGGTGCCCCCATCGTCCTGAAATGTCTATTGGTGCATTATCTGAAGATTTAGGAGATGATGCACACCAATCCGCCATTTGCATTGGATCTGCATCTAGTATTGGATCTAAAGTAATGAATAGTTGATTCATTGTTCATCGTCTCCGATTAGATCTTTTTTCTCTACGATATTCAAGTTCAATTAATTTTCTTTCAAATGGATCGCTTATTCCTTCGAGTCGAAGAGATAGTTCGTCCAATTCAACAACTTCTTCTATCTCCTCGGCAGAATCTTCATTTTCTTCAATAATTTCAATAATTTCCTCATAATTGTCTGGCTCATTAATTTCAATATCTTCATCTAAATGT
>DAQW01000083.1 GCA_002503045.1 Euryarchaeota archaeon UBA39
TCTGCGATGAGATATGCAGCTCGAGAAAGATTTGTCATTCTAGCAGACATATACGCAGTGTTAGTCGGACCGTCATGATGGTAGAGGAAATGATCTCCATCCATTGTACTTGGAATGGAATGATTGGAAATCTGAATCTCAACACTAGACATAGGAGATGAGGCATTCCAAGAAAATGAATCAGAAACCTCCATGTCAAAACT
The DNA here is from genome assembly GCA_002503045.1 of Euryarchaeota archaeon UBA39. Lineage (GTDB taxonomy): Archaea > Thermoplasmatota > Poseidoniia > Poseidoniales > Thalassarchaeaceae > MGIIb-N2. The sequence goes on from DAQW01000083.1 coordinate 204, forward strand.
AGTTGGAATCCCACGCATCCTTACTGCTTGAACATGATTTCCATCCTTTCCGATATATGTAATCTCATCAATTTCTGCACTAGATGACCAAGCCATGCGTCCAGGTAAAACTGTGATTTCTATTGAATCCGGAATCGAACTAACACTTACTAAATGCATAGAAGAATTTTCTATCGTACCAGCAGAATGAGAAACAAAACCTACACGTAATGACTCATTTTGAATAGTCTTTAGCCCAATTACTTGTTGATCTAATGAACTATCATCAGTAAGATCTGCTGCACTGAATCCTCTCAAACGAACACTAAGTGCTATTGGCATCAGAGGTTCTCGTGCTCCCGATCTACCTTGGACTAAATCTAAATCTTGATCTTCGGAAAGTAAAATGTGATCTTCAGTCAATGTTGGGTGATCAGAGGTCCCTAAATCCATCTCAATAAGACCCAAAACCATTGGAATTCGGTTCACACTAATATCATCAAACATTTGTAAGTGAAAATCTGAACCGGAAAGCCCTGAACCTGAAGTCATTCCTCCACTAAGTGCATCTCCTAAGGCCTCAGGTACTGCATTTAATGCCCCGCCGATTCCGATGAAAATATCAACTAAATTCAAAATTGTAGTATCAAGAATTCTTGAAAAGAAATCTAAATTTTCTCCACTATCGAGTGATACATTGGTACCATCATCTCCATTACTTATGGAAAATGAACCATAAAGTACCAAAGCAGTAGGAAGGTCTTGCATTTTAGTTCTGATTTGTCTACGGTCTTCTTCAGCTCCTTCTCTTAGAAACCAAGAACCATAATCAATTTCATCTACAGATTGAACTGAACGAATCAAAACAAGAGATTGTGGAGCATCTGCTGGATTAACCGGTAAAGAGGGGTCATTCTCATTCTGAGTTGTATCTTTAGAAAAATTCTTCAAAGCAATAATCAAACCTAATCGGCTAGGAATTTGTCCAGGAAGTTCAGGTGCTTTGTTTGATCCAAGCATTGTGAATATTCGATTTATTTCCAATTGATTCATGCTACCTTGAGGCATCCCTCTAAGCCAACCAGAACTTTCTGTTACATTTCCAAAACTTTCTCCTAATTGGGATGGGGCTTTGTTTCTACGATCTTCATGGAAATGGACATGAATATCTGCTCTACGGTCAGAAAAATATTCTATTGATGTCAATGATCCTTCACCAACATCTGCAACTGTAGTTGAGAGGACAGAATCTGAACGAATTACCAAATCAACTTCACTTGGAATTCGATCATCGAGACCCCTCGGATGAGCACTAAATTCGATGTATGCTAATTCAATCAATGAACGTATGCCGTCGACTGGTTCACTAAGGTGAATGTACCCAAAACCAGCTAAAATTCCACAACCATGTTCGGTGGGATCATCACTAGCATCTGTTGAAGGGTTATAGCTAGATGGACATGCAGTGCTTCCTAATGTCTCTAAATGAATTGCATAGGGTGATGAAATCGAAACCAATTGAATTCCGGACAAATCTAATCCTGTTAGGGAAACAAGAAGTCCCAATGACAAACCATTGATTCCACTAAGAGCAGTATCAGCAATATCCAACCATATTCGCTCTAAACCTACTTCCAAAGATGTGGCCTCTGGAGGAATAGTGTGCAATGTATCAATAATCCAAATGTAACTTGGCCCTGCTGATCCAAAAAACAATGATTCAGAAAATGTAAACTGTTTGAAAAGAGAAACTCGTAGTTCTCCCATATTATTCCAAACAAAATCATTAGTGTCTGAAGAAGGCGTATCTGAACAGCCTGCATCAAACAAATCGACTTGCCCATCGAACATCTCAACTGAAAACTCTACTGTTGGCTCCAACCACATTGTGGTTCCTTCAACTCCAGCCCCATCATTAGGATCGATAGAGACAGTTAATCCGACTGAAACATCATATCCACAATCTCCAGGATCATTTGGACTGTCTGGAATTCCATCACCATTTGTATCTATCAAAGTTGGAGTGCTGCCATCATCAAGAAAATCGTCAATATCAATTTCATGCTCAAATGGCTCCGGGGAGAATAATAGAGATGTAAGAGATGCAGAGAAATCCACAACTTCAAATTTGTCTACCACTCTTCCATCATTTGCTTCATAATGTGTCCAAATCACATAATCTGTAATATTAATCAACGTATTGAGAATACTATCAGTTGCACCTGGGGGCGCATTTGCAGGATCTAAAATAATATCAAACGGATCAGGGTGATCTACTGGTTGAATGTCAATTTGCTTGAAACTTGCATCTGACATAGGATTATCAGTCAATGCAAGTGAATCATAAGCACCAGAAGGACGAATCGCAGCATCAACTGAAGCCATAGCTGATTCGGCAGATGCTGATTCACCATCATCTCCTAACAAATCACCCCTGATATCTAATGCTTCATGTAAATCTGTTAACACTCCTAAATCACGATTATCGATTTGTATCGCCGCATTTGCAACAGGTACTGGAAGCCAAACACTCATCAACATCAAGAGAATTAGGGAGATGCTTATTCTCCCACGGTTGCGAGCCGACTCTGGATGCATTGTTATTGACCTCTACGAACTCACCTTTAGCATATTGCTGTTAATGTTCAAAATAGTCTCATCGTTGAACAAATTCAATTGAGCCACAATGTGGACATGCTGTTTTACCTGAAGAAACTCCTGGAGGAAGATCCACTTCGAATGATTCATTGCAAGATGAACAAGATGATTCAATCGTTTTAGCCTGTTCTTTAATTGGTTCTTCAACAAATGTCGATGTTTCCATGCTTGGAATTTCAATTCCTAATGAAGATGGTGATGAAGACGGTGTTTTTACTTCATCTCTTTGAATCGAAATCGGTTCTTCTTCCGGCAAATCTGGTTCTTCTTCTTCAGAGAATAAGTCATTTAGTACCTCACTAGATTGATTAGAAGAGCTTCTTGGAATATCAGATGACGACATCCCAGCAATGGATTCGAAATCATTTGATCTCCTACTAGAAAACATCTGAGATTGCTCTTCAACAGATGGGGGTGCAACTTCTTCTGATTTTTCCGCTTCCTGTTCAGCAATTATTTCAGCGACCCTACGAGCAGTAGAACGTTGCCAAGCAAATGCACCTCCTGCAAATAGAATAAGGATGGATACAAGTACGATGATTGCAATCATAGCAAAAGATGTTGAACCGGATGTATCTTCTGTTTGAGGATTCAAAACTGTGATTGTGAAACTTTCAATTGAAGTTGAACCCGCTTCATTTGTCACCACACATGAAACAAATCGACTGCCTCCGGTTTCGTAAGTTATTGTAATGGTTGAACCTGTAAAATCAACATCATCATCAGAAATACCATTTGAATCTGAATCAACTGAACCATCAATATCCCATTCATAGGTTAAGGTCGAAGATTCAGGATCACTTGCACTAATACTGAATGAAATTGATTCTCCAGGATTTACTATCTCAGTGCCAGTTATTGGTGAGGTTACGGGGGCTGTAGTGTCTGAAACTTGAACAGTAATATTTGATTCAGATGATAATCCGGATAAATCAAAAACAAGATACGTGATGGTGTGATTACCAATATCTTCGGGTAAATCAAAAGAATAAGTGAAAGAAGTACTCGATTGATTTTGTGTTTGAATGCTGACTCCATCTACCAACCATTCTTCTTTTGCAATTCCTCCATTATCTGAAGATTGACCTGAAAGTGTAAACGATTCACCCACACCTCTTACGATTTCTCCACTTACAAGAATCTGAGATGACGGAGGAGTACTATCGATAACAATAACTGTAACTGTTTCATTATCTGTCCTGCCATCTGTTGAAGAAACAATTACTTCAACGGTTCTTTGACCTTCAGTTGTCCAACATAATGACACAGAGTTTCCAGTAGTAGAGGTACTACAATCTCCTTCAGGAAATGTCCAAGAAAAACCATCAGGATCTATTTGATTCCAATCATTGGGTGTAGACGAAGTAGAAAGTGAAATTATCTGGCCAACATCAACTTGAAGAAGATTATCAGGACTTGAAATTTCAGCATCTAAAATCGGTAGAATCGATAGTACAATTCCCAATCTGGCTGGATTTGAACCACTACCTCCACCTGTTGGAGATGCGGTATTATCTGCCATAAGATACAATTCTTGATCAGCATGAACTGCAGGAACCAACCAAGAACGAGATGAGGAAGAAGATATTGATAGAATATCTGTATCTGAAATTCTGAAATCATTGGAATAATCCTGTAAATAGAGGTCTTTTTGTTGATTTGTCATAAAGAAAATATCGGGAGAACCATCTATTTCTAAAGCCTCAATTAATACTTGAGTTCCTTCTCTAAAGCTAAAAGGTCCTGCGATATTTTTTCCTTCTCCAGCATTCATTGACCACAACGAATCATGAAGAGTCCAGGAACGAACTGTGGCTGATTCTATTGT
>DAQW01000022.1 GCA_002503045.1 Euryarchaeota archaeon UBA39
CGTGCAATTGCCAAGTGCACGCTAAGCGGAAGATACCCGCTGATCTGGGTTCAAATCCCAGTGCCCCCACCACTTAATTTCAAATTCATAGTTCTAATTTCGATACTATAAGGCGTAGGTTTGAAGGACAAATTACACTTGCCCTAACTCATGGGCAGGGGTGTCGTCGCGATTTCACTCGTATTGTTACTGATGACACCATTAACTGGAAGTATTGCTGAAGGAGATGATTACAATAACTATTCTGATGGCTTTCAAATAATTAATTCCGGTCAAACGACTGATATTCCGATACAAGAAACAATTCCCTGGGATGATTCTGTTCCTTGGTGGGAGACTACTATGTTAGACATAGATAGAGATGGCGTTCACGATTCTCTTGTTGACGAAACGGGAATAGTAAATCTCGGTTTATCATATTCTCGAGAGGTAACGAAATCAGATATCGAATCTCTCTCATTATTGGGCATAAATGTCAATCTAGAGTTGCCATCTGTTGATGCATTATTAATTGGAGGGGTTTCTGTAGAGAAAATAGAAGAAATTTCCAATCTTGATGGACTTGTTATGATTGAAAGATATGGTTCAGTTGTTTTTTATGGCGATATACAGACACCTTCAGTCAAAGCAAAGAATTCTTCTGATTACCCTTTAGGTGCCTGGGATTTAGGCGTTAGTGGCAATGGCATGAATATCGCATTAGTTGATACTGGAGTAGATAATGAACACCCCGGTCTTAGCGATAAATTTATTGCAGGTTATGATGCGGTTTGTTATGTCCACACCGATCCAACCTGTCTTCTTTCAAATCCACTTAGGGAAGATGATGGTTCTTTCGATCCAGATGACGGCAATCAGCATGGTACTGCATGTATGGGGATGGCTAGTGCAACTGGTATTGAAGCTGATGGCAGTCAATCGGAATTTTATGGAGCAGCTCCCAATGCAACTTTGGTGGATATAAGAATTGGAACCGATGTAGGCGCGGGGCCTTTTGAGAATTATCTCCTAGAGCAGGAGTTTTATGAATCTGCAATGAATGGTCTCCAATGGGTGATTGATCATCATGATGATGCATGGCCTGGCGTTTCAGAAGAATACCATGGAATCGATATAATTTCGTTATCATGGGGTATAACAAGTCATGAAAATGGCGGTTCAGATGGTTCTGATATGCACAGTCGTATTCTTGATGAAGCTATGATTGAAGGAATTATTGTTTCTGTAGCGGCAGGAAATGATGGCCCGAATAATGATGGCCTTTCAGGAATGGGTTCTTCGGATTTATCTGTTACTGTCGGCGCTACTGATGACCAGAATACAGTAAATCGTGAGGATGACACGATTGCAGGTTATTCTTCTCGCGGTCCAAGAAAGGATAATGGTGATGGAAATCCTCTTAATGAGCTAAAGCCAGAGATTAGTGCTCCTGGATCTAATATAATTCAAGCTGAAGGTTGTGTCACTAGTGGTGGATGTTCAAATTTATTCAATGATGCATCTGATAATTCATACACAGGTCGAGGTTCAGGGACTTCTTATGCCACGCCTTCTGTTTCAGGAGTAATGGCACTTGTATGGGAAGCAAACGAGAATCTGACCACAATGCAACTTAAAGAAATCTTGAAACAAACTTCGGAGAGGAGAGGTGAACCAAGTCTTCCAGATGTCGATCCATATTGGAATAGAGATTTTGGTTTTGGTATGGTTGATGCATATGCTGCAACTTTGATGGCTATTCATATTAAAGAATCTGGTACTACTGAATTAATAGATCCAGGAATCCAAAATCATTTAATTTCATTTAATGATACTGATAGCGTCAAATTAACAGGTCATTCTTGGAGTACATCAGGTTCCGTAGAATCAGTTAATTTCAGAATAGATGGAGGAGATTGGATAATGGCTAATTTTAATTCATCAATAATTGAAGTAGGTCCGATAACTCCTTTCGAATGGTACGTTGAAATTGATGCAAATAAATTTTCTATGGGAACCCACACGTTAGAAGTAGTTGCATTTTCATCACTTCAACAATCTCTTCCAGTAGTTGTTCAATTTGAAAGTGAAGGCGATAATCCCTCTTCGTATGATTTTTCAAGTATGATATATATCTTAGTCGCAATTATTGGCATTGTTTGGTTATCTATATTTTTATCAATTAGATTGGGCTATGTTACAAAATTTTCGGATTTATTATTCTTTCCAAACTCTGAGAATAATAATCCCATAGACGCAGAAATCATAGAATAATGGAAGTCTACAATACATTCCTTTCATATCTCTGTGCATATGTCCGGAGGCCATGGTGCGCTTCTCAGATAGAGCAAATAGTATTCGTCCGACGGGTGTTAGACGAATGTTTGATCTTGCAGGAGATGATGCTATACAGTTTGGTTTAGGAGAGCCTGACTTTCAACCTCCTCAATTAGCAATCAAGGCATTTTCGAAGGCAATGGAAGATGGTAGAAACAAATATACTACTACTGCAGGGCTTCCCGAATTAAGGGAAAAGGTGGCTCAAACATGGCATCATAGAGACTCAACATTAGACGAGAGAAATGTATGTATCACAATGAGTGGAACGAATGCATTACTAGATATTTTTCTAGCATTAGTCAATCCCGGAGATAATGTGTTGATACCAGAACCGTACTTTCCGTTATATCCGACAGATGTAGTCCTTTGTGGTGGAGAGGCAAATATGTATCCCTGCCATTTTGAAAATGGCTTCGTGCCTACAATTGAAGATTTAGAATCACGTGTTAATGAAAACACTATTGCTATTCTTTACAATTTCCCTAGCAATCCAACAGGAGGGAATGTTAATGAAGAACAAAGGGACAATCTTGTTCAATTTGCTAAAGA
>DAQW01000019.1:0-4718 GCA_002503045.1 Euryarchaeota archaeon UBA39
ATTATTGTAGGAGTTGGAGGTCATTGGACATGGCTTGCTATACTCCTTATCTTCTTGGTCACAGGTTCATTTGCCACCCGATGGTCCTATGAAGAAAAAGATGCGATGGGGTTAGCTGAAGCAAGAGATGGTGCAAGAAACTGGACAAATGTCATAGCAAATGGTGGGGCACCAGCATTGGTTTCCATGATTGCATGGATTTCAACAGATTCGGTGATTTGGGCTGCACCGTTCTTAGCCGCTGTGGCTGTTGCATCAGCAGATACATTAGCGTCTGAGTTTGGTGTATTAGATCCGAGAGTTAGAATGATTATTTCCGGAAAAAATGTTGCTGCAGGAACCAATGGAGGGACTTCCCCTACTGGGCAATTAGCAGCAGCAGCAGGATCACTTCTAATCGCATTCTTAGGTTGTATTTTATTCACCACATTCAGCAATGGATTTGAAGGAAGCATAGTACAAGTTTTCTGTGTTATATCACTAATGGGATGGACAGGATGCCAGATTGACTCGATATTGGGGGCTTTATTTGAAAATCGGGGCCTTATGACAAAGGGACAAGTGAATCTCGCATCTATCGCATTTGGTGCTGGAGCAACTTACCTACTTCTTGCCCTAGTCTGACTTGAGAATCGACGGTTTGAACAACCCCTGACATCACATCGACACATGGACGGGCGCCAGAGGCATGTCAAGAGTCAACTCTTGACAGGTCTTGTTTTGCTTTTCTTATGTGCTGGAACAAGCTTAGCAGAACCTTCAACAAAAGAAATTCCTGAAGAAGAAGGAACTTCGATTTTTTTTCCTACTCCTCACAATCTGTTCCTAAATAATCAGACTTCTTTAGACCTGATTTACCCCATAGATTCTGGAGAACCGCCTCAAGTTGATTTTAACCGACTGAGTAGTCAATTAGTTACCGTAAATTCCCCTCCCGTGGATCATGCAACAAGATTTGAAGGGAACATTACAGCAAGAATTTTCGCAGGATTGGATGTAGAAGGAAGTACATGTCGTTTGACAAATCCACTTCCTGGATCCCCAGCAGATGCTGAAACACAATTTACGGTTAGAGTCCTAGCGGGAGGAGCAGAAGTATTTCAGAACCAAACAAACCGGGACGTATTAGAATTCGATTGGACTGCACCATTTGAATTTACAACATCTGCATGGAATCTTAATTTTACTTTGAGTCAAGGTGACACAATTACTATGGAAATCTCGATTGAACATAATTGTATTATTGCAGGTGGCCTATATTTCGATAGATACGATACTGCGACAAGGATTGAATTAGATGGAGTATTGTTCTCACCATCTCTTGAAGCAAAGGTAGACCAGAATCGAGCTGCTAGAGTTGAATTTATCCCAGGTACTGTTTGGGGTGATGAAACAATTACAAAAACAGTTGTTGAAGTTGCAGGAACATACAATACATGGCCAGAAACCGTTCATGGGAATTGGCAAGAAGAACAACGTCTGAGTCATTTTGAAACACCTCATAGTACGAGAATAGGTGAAGGAAATCAAACTGTCTGGGTATGGTCAGTGAACGGCACACTCGAACCAGGAATACATATGATTGACATTTGTATGTCTTTGACAGATTTAGATCCAAATGAAGACTGTCACATGGTTATTGTTCATCGATTTATGGTCGAAGAACCAACTACATCATTAGGAAGAGTTGGATATTTGGTCGCTCTTGTACCATTAACTACCTTGGTTTGGCTAGGTTCTTCTCTCCGAATTGGTACTTTACCACTCCCTGCTTATGTTGTTCTATTACTAATGGGGTTAGCAGTAATGATTCCTGCAGCAAGCCTTCCTGAAATCGATATAGGAGAAGTAAGAGACGAGTCTGCTTCTCCTGCATTTAATCTGTTGAGCCATTCTGGAAAATCATACAGCATCAATGAACTTCTAGAAGGAAATGACGCATTAGTACTAGGTGTATTCGAGACAGATTCGCCAAATGCTGAACAACAAAGAAAGGATTTTCTGAATTCAATAGAAAGAACGGAATCTATTGCATATGCTCAACTTGCTACTGGAGAAGATGTTAGAGCGATTGATATTGATGAACATGCCTCATTAGTTAATGGATCGTGGCCAATTTTGTTAGATGAGAACGGAGCAGGCATTGCTTCTCAGTTTCCTAGTGGCGCATCTGATTCCATTCTAATCATCGATAAAGCAGGTTTCGTATCTGAATGGGTGCCTGGTTCTGTAGGAAGTGATTCGATTGTAGAAATGGTAGAATCTGCATCATCTGGTTCTGGAAGAAGTGCCATTGACCTCTTGTTTGGAGTCTTAATCGGAGCTGGGGCAATTTTGCCTCTAATACTTCTTTCACTTCCAAAAAATCGAATAGAGCCACCTGATACAGTAATGATTCCAGGAGCAGGAATACTGGGCACAATTGGAGCGAATGCCATTGGATTTGGAATGATTGCTCTCCCAATTTCTGTCCTTGCACTTGTACTCCGAGGTGGATTGTGGCCATTTATTGAAATATTCTTAGCAGGTTGGATGATTTCAAGTGCAATTCAGATGCTTAGAAATGGTGAAATTTTTGAATTGAACTGGATTGTAAAGAAAATACATCAAAAATTGCCTGAGAATTATGGTAAATGGAGAAATTTAGAGACTTTCTCAGAAGATGCAACTATCGGATTCTGGTTTGCATGGATTTCATGGATTGTCTATCCTCTATTAATTCCACAAACTGTTGCCGCTCCAATTTGGACAGGTATAGTAGGTGTATTGATAGGAGTTATTTCATTGATTTTGCATCTATTAATTGCAGGATTAATTGGTTTAGTCTTAAGAGGTGTTGCAGGAATAGGAGGAAATATTTCTGTGAGTTTAGGCAGATTTAGTGCGGGAGCTAGACCTCGTCTTTGGGGCGCTACATCCCTTCTTCTAGGAATTTGGATGTTGGCTTATCTGGTACTTGGACAACTAATGGCACGTTTAGGATGAACTCCTTTACCTGAAATAAAGGGACATGGATAAAGGCCTGAACTGTGACGCAATAATATGCGAACTTGGACGCCATGGTTGTCAGTATTGATTATTTCAATACTAATCGTTGCAATTTCACCAGATCCAATTTTCGAACCAGAAGAGAGATTTGTTCCTGACCTTCCAATTCCTCCATCACCTCCTTGCCCTGAAGGTTCAGATTGTGCTCAAACTCATGCTTGTGATCCCTCCGAACCATATTCACCCCCTATTCTAAATGAAGAATGGAATGCAAATGGTTCCTTCAGAATTTTCTCTTCACCTAATCTAATTGATCTCAACAATGATGGAATACTAGACGTCGTTAACGGAATGGGAATCGAAGAACAAGAAATCGGAGCAGTGATTGCTTTAGATGGAGTAAATGGCACACACCTTTGGCAATCAAATGCAAACGCTGAACTCTTTGCTACAGGTCAGTTCAAAGATTTAAACAACGATGGCCAGGAAGATGTAATCTTGGGAGGGAGAAGTCACCAACTACTGGCAATTGATGGAGTAACTGGTGAAAAAATCTGGACATTTGATGATGCAAATCCAGAAACGACCTCATCTAAAGAGTGGTTTCAATTCTATACTGGCCAATTTATCTCAGATCGGAATGGAGACGGTATCGAAGATTGGTTGACATCAAATGGAGGAGACCCGTCTAAAGGTCCAGGAGAACCTCGATCTAATGGATTTATGATGATCATTTCAGGAGCCACTGGTGAAATCTTAGCATATGCACCCACACCCGATGGAAAAGAAACTTACATGTCCCCAATAGTATTCCAACCTCACCCTGAGATGGAAATTGAGGTTCTTTTCGGAACAGGAGGCGAAACTTTCAGTGGAAGTCTTTGGTCCACTTCAATTCTAGCAATTGAATCTGGAGATATTTCTGATTCGATCATGCTAGTCGCTCCAGAGGAGGGTGTAGAAAAAGGAGTAATGGCACCACCTACCATTGCAGATATTACTCATGATGGCATTCTAGATATTATTGCCCCAACATTTGATGGAAGAGTAGTGGCAATTGATGGAAGGAACCATTCTACTGTTTGGAGTATTGATATCAAAGATTATGCATTCAATGGAGATTCAACTGATGTCGAATCATATGCTTCTCCTGCACTTGGATATTTTACAGATGATTCTATTCCGGATGTCTTCGTACATTTTGCAATAGGGGCTTTTCCAGATTACTCAGCATCAACTAGTTTGATTATTGATGGAGCCCTAGGGGAAGTTCTATGGAAGAATGATTCAACCCATTCAGGATTTACAAGTCCACTTGCTGTTGACACAAATGGAGATGGCAGGGATGAAATCCTAATGATAAGAGGAGGTGGAGAGATGTTTGAAAATGATGGCGGGATGTCATTCTACCATGACATCGAAATCCTAGATTCTTGCACAATGACTCAAGAACTCTTAGCCCATAGAGATGGGATGAGCATTGGAACTCCGACTTTATCTGATATTGATGGTGATGGTATTTTGGATTTGATTACTACCGATACTACTGGATACTCAGGAGCCAGTTGTAGCATTATTCGATGGAGCTTAGGTGTTGATGCTCCTGAATCAATTTCATGGAGTTCCTATTTAGGTACAAATAACGATGGAAAATTATGATGTTAAAATTAAAGAGCAGAGATTAAATCTTGTAATACTTCAGTTGGATTTTCTGCCTTAGTAACTCCACT
>DAQW01000019.1:5044-14480 GCA_002503045.1 Euryarchaeota archaeon UBA39
GCCAATAACACTCCATGAGCGCCCAACTCTAATGCCATTACAACATCATCACCTGTCTTTACTCCAGCACCACAAAGAACTCGAACATTAGAATTCACTAAACGCACCGCTTCAACAGTCTTTGAAACAATGCCTGGATCGGCAGTAGTGACACTAATGTCTCCTCCAATCAATTCAGGAGGCTCTATAGCAATAAAATCGGGATTAAGAACTGCAAATGATGATGCTTCTTCTACTGTGGCAGCACAAACACAAGTAATGAAATCTTCAGGAAGCATTGCCAATACCGATTTGATATGATCAAAAGAAACCCTACATTCAGAGTGATTCAAAATCGTTCCATTTGCACCATTGGAAATAGCTGTAGATGGGCACATATGGCCAGTATTAGAACCAAATCCAACAGGGTCTAGATGTTGAGTCCATACACTAAGCCCAGGAACTTTTTGAGTTACAGGATTCAAGTCAAATGCTGAAACAACAGATACCATGCGCACCCCTGCGCGCTGAGCCGCAAAAATAGACTCTGCTAACGAGACTGCTGCACCTGCTTGAGCGGTTTCGTATGTCTTGTGATTAACAACTACTAGGGGCTCCATGGTCCTCCCAATGGATTCTACGTTTTGAGAACACCGGCTTGAACGATTAATCCATTTGGTCTCTACCCAAAGGACAAGCATGGGCGAGAGACCTGAGTGGACGAGTGAGGCGTTAAAACAATTCACTGCTAAGAATTCACCAGATTTCCAATGGTTAGAAAAACCAGGACGGCACCAATTTCGCTGGCGTACTCTAAAAGGTAAATGGATTACTGCAAAACGCCGAATAAAGAATCATGATTCATTTGTTAAGGCCATGAAGAAAGATGCTGCTCTTGATACCTATGTTTCAACCTCCCAATGGCTTGACCCAATTGATTTACCTAGATTGAATGAACATGAAAAACCAGCACCAATACTACTAGATCATCTCGTAGTTTTCGATATAGACATGGAGCCATTCTCGATATCTAATTTAGAAAACGCAAGAAGTGCGGCTGTAGAATTAATTTCATGGATTGCTGAAAATGAATTGGATTTATCATATAGTCATGCAACATTTTCAGGAAGTAAAGGATTCCATATTTTCTATAGAGACGAAGACAGAGAAAAATTTTCAATACAAAACCCTCGAGAAAGAGAACAAGAAGTAAGAACTCAAAGAAAGGCATTATTGGAAAGAGTAATCCAAGCTAATCACCCAGTTGACCCCTTAGTTACTGCAGATACAAGGAGAATTATCAGGCTACCTGGAACAATTCACGGAAGAACAGGTTGGATATGTTCAATTGTAGAAAAGGAAGAATTAGTTAAGCCACTGAAAGAATGGATTCACCTGATTCCAAAGCATGATCTAGCTGTTCGAATGCCTAGATGGAATCTAAAATTCCCTAAATTTAATTTAAAGAATAAAAATAAAATCTCAAAAAAAGGTACTTCAGACAAATTTTCAATATATTTACAGGTTAGTTCTCAAGTACCAGGAACTCCAGATCGAAATGTCATAATTACTAGAATAAATGGTAATTCTAATCAAATTACTAAAAAAATTGAGAGCGTGATCTCTTCATTAGAAAGCAAGAAGATTGGGCCTTGCGCTGTTTGGACAGATCCAGAGGGTGCCCTAATCATGGTTCCTCGAGCAATTCCCAATTCAAATATCGTAAAAATAGCAAAGAACATCGGTATTGGTAGATTCGGTTACGCGATTAAGAAAAAGGGTCATTCATGGGTTAGAATGACGCCATTTAGTCTTCAATTAATGGATGGTTATCTAGAACCAAGAGGAATTTATGCTATAGATGCAGGCAGACAATGTGGGCATCCTTGGTCAAATGCTCATATTCTTCTAGCTGAGCAATTAGGACATGAGTTTACCAATATTAATGGAGACATAGCAGGAAATCCACAAGTAAGTTCGAGAATCGTCCAAATTCGGTGAAATATTGATAGACGTGTCAAATAACCATTGTTCGGCCTCAACGGAGCCTTCGGGCAATGACGAGTAGCCTGCTGCGCAGGCTGGGTTACCTGAACCCAAACGCATCGGCGCGAGAGGCCCGCGCCGATGCAATCTAAAGATGTGGCAATAATGTCGGATAATGACGAAGAAATGCCAATTTGGATTCATTGGCCAGGAGCAATTATTACAACGATTGTTGGATGCATTTTCATTATAATAATTTCAACCAGCACTATCAAGCAATTGTCTACATCAGAATGGGCTACTACAACTGGAATTATCGATGACTACGATTTCTTCTGCAATTATGATGGAGAAGGGGACTGTGTACTAGAGGAAGATATCGTATACACATACACCATAGAAGGGATAAATTACACAAATGATGATACCAACATTGGATGGACTAAGATCGAATTCCAATGGTATATGAGTCTCGGATTAACCAACGGGGTAACATTCGAAGACGGTGATGAAATCGTTGTTTATTACGACCCATATGATCCACAAAAATCGGTTCTAATACCTGGAGAGGATGGAATCGACATTTTTGATTATGTAGTGGTAGTTCTTGCCCTTATAATTCCGTTAATTTCTCTAATTACTGCTAGAAGGAAAGGAACAATTTCTGATGCAATAAATGAATTCAAAGGAATGGCTCAAACTGCTAAAGAGATGCAAAGAAAAATGGAAGAATCAGGCATTGGGATGATGGGTGGAGGACAAATTCACGCTTCTCATTATGATTCTGCGAGTAATAGTGAATATGGAATTAGTCCGTCAAGAATGAGAGGATATAAATCAGCCATTGCATACTTATCACTAAACGATAGTATGAATGAAAATACTGTGAAGGCGTTGGTTCAATCTAACTTTGGGATTAGTGAAAACGATGCAAGAAAATTTGTTGAATCCCCCTATGTGAAGTCGATTTTATTCTCAAATTCTCCTGAGAATGGTGGACGAATTACACCTTATATCTCTCCAACACCATCATCTGAACCTAGACCTGAAAATTTGATTGGAGAAGACGATAACGCTTCTCAAGAACTTCAAAGTCAATTAATATCTAACTTCCAAGATGCCTTTCAAGAGGCAATTGAAGATCAAGTAAATTCGGAACGTTCAACAATTTCAAATAATCCTAATTCGGAGAAATGTTCTCATCCAAACTGTAACAATGAGGTCGCATTCTATTCATTTCAATGCTTTAGTTGTAGGAAGAAGTTCTGTGATGAACATAAAGGGACATCGATCCATTGTGCAGATTGCAGTTAAGAAAACCATCAGATGAAAACATTTTTTTCGTTTTTCGACCAACTTGGAGACATACCTGATAATTTCGCCTCCTCAATCATTTCCTTACCGGCTTGGCTATGACCATACATCAATTCACCAGGACTTACACGCATATTCCAATATATTTCAAAAATTTCAGCACGGATTCTTGGCCGGCAAAAAATCTTGGGAACTGCATGCAACATAACAGGTTGAATTCGTTCTTTTACTCCTTCTTTTGGATCAAACCACCAAGGGAAATATCGAGACAGGAATGTTTCGATCAAGATGGAATCAAGGTATTTAGAAGATCTTGGAATTACATATCTTGGTTTTTTATCAAGTGGGCCCAAAACTTCAGCCAAAGCATTACAAAATATCTCTGACTGTTCTTCATTACAACCTTCAAGATGAACCCTCATCCATCCTCCCTTTCTTTCTCCTCCTTTCATAGAAGTATCAGCAGGAAGAATTTCCAACTTAATCATAGTTTCAAGAATTACAGATGCAATCGCCTCAATCAACGAACCGTCAGTCCATTTTGTCGGACCAGTTAATGGCCATTCATCATCACCTCCACCTTCTGGCTTCAATTCAATAGCAGATCTTGGAACTGCATCAAATGGCTCTCCAATCTTCCAAAGTCCTCTTACTTTGATACGATCTCTTGATCGATCCAGCATGTCTCTGTTGAAAACTGCCATTCCTTCGCTAATGGCTTCATCAGGAACTTCAGTAAATGCTGGATGAACATGGCCTACACCTTTCTCAATTGCGGAATCATCACAAACTCCATACAAATGCTTGTGCTTCTTCTTAAATCGATCATAATCATCAAAACCTTTAGCAAACTCTTCAGCGACACAAATAATATCCCAATTATTAGCGACTTTTTCTGGCCATTCACTATCAAGTCTTACTGATCTTCCTCTCAATTGATTGATGCTCATTTCAGTAGTTACTGAAGTTAGATCAACCAATACATTGATTCTTGATGCATCCCAACCCTCCCCCAATAAACCACGAGTTCCAACAATACAGTTTGTTACTCCTCTCTGAAATAATTCGGTTATCATTTCAATGTAGTTTCTTGGCACCCAATCCTTGCCTGAACCTCTAATATCGTGATATGGGCCTTCAATTACATCTATCAATTCAATCTTCAATCCTTTTTCTGTAATCCAAGAACGACATTCTGTTATGAATTCGTCAACAAGGTCATCATCAACAAGAACAGTGCTCCCTGTCATCAATATCGGATTTAGATAATCTGTTGCCTCGTCTTGCACTATCGATCTAAATGCAGCTACTGCACCTCCAGCTTCTGAATCAAGAACTCCTTCGACAACTGCCATTGATGATGTCTTCTCAAAATCGGTAACAACAACTGCCCGAATCATTGGCCCAAGAGCTTGCATTTCACTACGAAGGATGTTTAACAAAGCCTCTAATTTAGCCTCAGAATAAGCCATAATTCGTCCAACAGGTGATGCCGAAGGGCGAACTCCTGTCTCTGTAATCTGCCTACCTAGAAGTCTGAATCTAGAAACAGCTTCTTTAGCCAAATCATGATCTTTAGGACTCTTAGAAAGCCGTAAACCTCTACGAACATAACGCTCGACCATTGTCGTGTACATCTCTAGATCAGGTACTTCTTCTGCTCTAATTGCTTCAGTAATTTGGGGTACTCCTTCAGGAAGCGAGTAACCTGTATCCTCAAGATGTCTCCTCGCTGTATTGAGGAATCTGTTTCCTGAAGAATCATCGGGAACTGTCGGCCATCCTTTGAAGTCTACTCCTGCAACTTCTTTTGGCCGTTTTACACCCTGTAATAGCCATTCATTCATTGGAGGAATTCTATCTGAATCTTCAGAATCTCGTTCAGATTGTAATAATTCTAAAAGTTCCTTAAATTCTTGATCAACCTGTGAAATATACTTCATTTCTTTAGCAGTAGGTCTAACAAACTGAACCAAGTCTTGATACGGAGCAAGATTAGAATCCCGAACTAAAGCTGGAATTGGAACTTGATAATCAACTTCGCCCAATAATGATAGGTATCTATCCCTTGATTCCAACTCAGCCTGATCGGGTGGCGTGGCAGTTAAACCTAGAATCACAGGATCTCCAAAAAAATCCTTTAATGTAGTCAAAATATTGCCCCAATGATGCAATAAATGATGGCATTCATCAAGAATAATTAATCCAACACCGGCTTTTTGTAATCTCTTTACATGTCCCTTGGAAGCAGAGTGTAATTCCCAAAGTGGATCATTCATCGATTCAGTTAATTCCCTTGCCTTTTTTCTATAGACTGACATCCTGTTAGCAAAATATTCAGGATTTCTTTCACATAATCCATTTTGCCAAGACTCAGCAGAAGCAAAGTCATTCGCTTCACCATCTTCAATTAATTTCTCTGCCCACAATTCTCGTGCATGAATGTCAATTTCCTGATTTCCACGAATGGGCATTGTTAGAGATTGATATGTAAGTGATGTAAGTAATCCGGGTCGGCGAGGGTCAGTACTAATTTGTTCATCTTTACCATCAAGATCGAATAAAGAGGTTCTTGCTGCCCATTGAGCCTGAATTGCTGAATTAGGGGAAAGTACCAATGTCCTCTCTCTAATCATGTCTGACCAAACATACAGCCCCAAAACTGTCTTGCCAGAACCAGGAGGTGCAACTATGTGGAGCCGCTTACTTCCTTTGTCCAATTCCTCTTTAATCACTGAAGACGCAGCAACTTGAGAAGGACGAAGAGTTCCTGCAAAGTGGATATTACCAAATGACGGGTCTCCCATGTACTAACGATGAAAAACTGACATAAGTGAGTGTCGATGATTATTCTTGAGGGAAACGTCCACCTTTTTGCATGTGCCCTGATGGTATTTCAACATCAAAATCAACTACTACATCGGAAATTTCAACATTAGAACCTATCACTGTATTTGCTCCAATCATACAACCATCTAAATTCGAATCAGGACCTACTATACATTTTTCCAAAATTGCAGAATTAGAAATTTTAGCAGTATTATGTATCGAAACATCCTTTCCAATTGATGAACCAGTTACATTTTCACCAATCTTGGAACAAGTCCAATTATTTCTATCAATAATTCCAGAATGATGTCTTGCATTAGAAATTGATGTTTGAACTGCCTCAATATACGAAGGAGGAGTTCCAGCATCGACAAACCAACCATCAAATGGAAAACCACTCAACAAACCATCTTCTGCGACCTTGGGATAAACATCTCTCTCAATGCTAAATGCACCTTCAGGCATTCTATCAAACAATTCCGGCTCGATTAGATATGTTCCTGCATTAATTAGATTTGAGAAAGCATCCTCTTTAGGGGGTTTCTCTTGAAAACGACGAATCAAACAACTGGATTGATCAAAATCTGCGACCCCATATCTTGACGGATCATCAACTTCCCACAGAGAAATAGTTGCTATAGATCCACTATTTCGATGTTGTATCAACATTTCTTCAACAGCTAAGCTAGTTAGAAGGTCGCCATTAATTACACAAAAAGTACCTCCTGACAAATATTCTCTACAATTTGCTATAGCTCCACCCGTTCCAAGAGGTTCTGTTTCTTCTACAATCAATACTTCATAGGGCAAATCAAGAGAAGAAAAATGTGACCTCATCTGCTCAATTCCATAACCTGCAGCGATTATTACTCTATCCACTAAATCCTTTGGAAGAACATCTACCACATGTTGAATCATAGCCCTATCCAAAATAGGAACCAATGGTTTAGGCATGTGAAGGGTCCAAGGACGCAAACGTGTGCCAAATCCTCCGGCTAGAACCACCACGTCCATGTGTCTCGGAGAAGGCCATCTCTCATGTGTATTCTCCCTAAATTCATACTTTTCATTCTCGGTCATGGTTAAGGACGTGTTTCAGCAGAGGGGGGGGTGAGGGACAAGGATGAACATCCACGAGTACCAAGGTAAGAAACTATTCAAAGACGCAGGTGTTGCCGTTTTAGAGGGAAGACATTGTACATCTGTAAAAGATGCACTGGAAGCCTATGACACGTTGGAATCTAAAGTAGTAGCAGTCAAAAGTCAGATTCATGCAGGAGGGAGAGGCAAGGGTAATCTATACTCTCCGGACAATAGAGACTTAATCATGGAAGGAGGAGTAAAGATTGCTTTCTCAAGAGAAGAAGTGGAAACTTATTCACAAAATATCCTAGGGAACATCCTAGTAACAAAACAAACTGGTGAAGAAGGAAAGTTAGTAAGAAATTTGTATATTGAATCAGGATGTGATATCGCGCATGAATACTATCTAGCGATGCTAGTAGATCGAGAAGAAAAGTCTGTTCTAATTATGGCTTCAACAGAAGGAGGAATGGACATAGAAGAAGTTGCAGAAAATAACCCTGAAGCAATTCACAAAGTTTGGATTGATGCTCATGCGGGTCTATTGCCATTTCAGACTAGGAATTTAGGGGCAGCACTCGGTTTTTCAGGTGCTTCACTCAAATCATTTTCTAAGATGTTACCAAAGTTATACAATGTGTTCGTCAGTAATGATTGTTCTATGGTTGAGATTAATCCATTGGTTAAGACATCTGATGACCAGATAATAGCACTTGATGCCAAAATCGGTTTCGACTCAAATGCTGAATTCAGACATAATTCTGAATGGGATGAAATGAGAGATATGTCCGAAGAAGAGGAAACCGAAATTAGAGCCAGCGAAGCCGGTTTATCTTATGTCAAACTTGATGGAAATATTGGCTGTTTAGTTAATGGTGCAGGATTGGCAATGGCGACCATGGATGTAATCCAACTATATGGTGGAGAACCTGCAAACTTCCTAGATGTGGGTGGTGGAGCAAACGAAGAACAAGTCACAACTGCCTTCAGTATTATCTTAGAAGATCCGAATGTTAAAGGAATATTAGTCAATATATTTGGAGGAATTATGAGATGCGACATCATTGCACGTGGAGTAATTGCGGCAGTTGAAAACCTTGGTCTTGAAGTCCCACTTGTTGTTAGATTGGCCGGAACAAATGTAGAACAAGGAAAGGAAATTCTTGCAGAAAGTACCCTAAATATCCATCCAGCTGATGATTTAGCGAATGGTGCCCAACGAATAGTAGAACTAATTGGAGGTGGTAACTAATGTCTGTATGGATTAATGAAAATGCCAAGGTTATAGTCCAAGGAATTACTGGAAAACAAGGACAATTTCATTCAACAAAAATGGTAGAATACGGCACAGATATTGTTGGAGGTTGCACACCAGGAAAAGGTGGACAATCTGTTGATTTAGGATTAAAGGAAGTACCTGTATGGGATTCGGTTGAAGATGCGCTGAAAGAAACTAATGCGGATGCATCAATCGTTTATGTCCCACCCCCATTTGCTGCAGGAGCTATTATGGAGGCTGCAGAAGCCTTCGATCGAATCAAGGGAGAAGGTGTAATTGTCTGTATTACTGAAGGAATTCCTACTCTTGACATGGTCAAGGCAGTAGCTTATGTCTCCGATAGACCTGGCATCCGATTAATTGGCCCAAACTGTCCAGGAATAATCACTCCAGGAGAAAATGGCGGGGCAAAATTGGGAATCATGCCAGGCCATATTCATGCAAAAGGAAGAATTGGAATTGTATCCAAATCGGGAACTCTTACTTACGAAGCAGTTGCCCAAACAATGAGTATAGGAGAAGGTCAATCCACTTGCATCGGTATTGGAGGAGATCCAGTAAATGGAACAGGTTTCATTGATTGTTTGGCCGCGTTTGAATCCGATCCTCAAACTGAAGCAATAGTAATGATTGGAGAAATTGGAGGGTCTGCTGAAGAAGAAGCAGCGGCTTGGGCTAAAGAAAACGTCACTAAACCAATTGTTGGTTTCGTTGCAGGCGCTACTGCTCCTCCTGGGAAAAGAATGGGGCATGCAGGAGCAATTATCAGTGGAGGAAAAGGTACTGCCGCAGAAAAATTCGCTGCATTTGAAGCAGCCGGCATCCACATTGCAAGAGACCCTTCAGTTATTGGATCAGTACTCAAAGAAGCTCTCAAAGAAGCGGGCTTACTCTGATTAATTCGGAGGACCTTTTCTCCTAGGGCCCTTGGGGCCACTAGGTGGACCTCCCTTCTTTGGTCCAGAT
>DAQW01000040.1 GCA_002503045.1 Euryarchaeota archaeon UBA39
TTCTCCAGAGGTCACATTGGTACCATTTGTCCAAACCCCTACTACATCTGATGCACATGGGCCTCCAGATGAAGAATCAGTAGAACATAATTCCCACTCATTTCCATCAGCCCATGGATATGTTGGATCTACTCCAGCCGTAGTTGAAGGAGAAATTGCGACCCATATATCTCCTGAACCAGCAGGGAACTCAACAATCATCCCTGAATCATATACAACGTTGGAGTCCCATTCGGAACTAGAATCCGAAGCCCAAATATCCTTACAGGAACAAGGGCCAATCCATTTGCCATTTGGATTCGGTTCACCTGTAGGTCCACTAGTAGTACTCTGCCAATATTGTCCGGAATTAGCTGGCCATTCTACTGTGTCGTTAACCATATATGATGCACTACTATTCCATACAGCGCCTCCTTTACCATGAAATGAAGAACAAGGAGAATTGTCAGAACATGGAGCCCAATAGGAGGTACCAGATATTTGTGAAGATGTATCCTCATTCCCTGGTTCTTCACCACTAGGTGCTCCAGCATCTTGTGCGATCCATAAACTTCCATTGTGTTCTAGAATTTGCCATGGATCATAATCCTGATTGGCATCCCAAACTAAGTTACTAGCATCAGCAATTTCGGAACAGGTACAAGGGCCAACCCAATGACCTTCATCTACTGAACCTCCACTTGTGTTGATGGACGTTTGATAAAATTGTCCTGAATGGGCAGGCCATTCTACAATTGCGCCAGCGAGATAATTTCCGTTACTTTCCCAGACTGGCCCACCTAGGCCATCTGCACTATTTGTGAAATTACAGCCAGTTGTATTACCACTTTGACGAGCAGTAAAGTGTACTTTTTCATCATGATCTTGCTCGTACGTTAGCGATTGTTCATCAATACTCTCTAAACCTACAATAAAAAATTGTGCAACAAAAATAGCAACAAACAAACAGGTAATACTCTTCTTCATGATTCTGCGAAGGACATTCCACTTATATCCATGTCTAAAAAAAGGAATCCAAAGATAAACATTTTTTGGAAATAAATTCAATTTTACTTCAAAGGAATTCTTCTAACACTGCTGGACCGGAGGAAGATAATAGAGGATAATCCGGCAATACGTCTGAATCATTAACTAAAACAAGAAGCATACCTCCAAATCCCCCACCCATCATCCTAGCCCCTAGAACGCCTTCAATCATTCTTATTGACTCAAGTTTTTTATCGATTTCTGGTAAACTAACTCCCAACGAAATCAATGATGAATGAGTTTGATTCAAAAGACCCCCCAACTCTTCAGGTGATGCATTTATTGATTCATTTACTCGGATATTTTCTTCCATTACATGCCGATTAAGTTCAGTACTATTTGCTCCATAATCAGTTGATGAAAGATCACGATGTATATTGGAATCAACAAGTTTGAAATGCCAATTTTCAGGGAGAGGAATGGATTTAATGTTTAGATTAGAGAAATCAATGAGGGAAATATGGCCTTTTTTCGCATTCAACATAGCTAATTGATCGAGTAGACCACAGGGGGTACCAAGTATCTCATGTTCAATACGCTGGGCTTCTTGAGCGACCTGTAGAGGAACTTGGTTTCCTTGAGAACAAAGAACTATTCCTACACATAATGCCGCTGAAGATGACATCCCTTTTCCAATAGGAATGTTGCTTTTTATTGAAATATCTGCTGGCCATCCACCTGAAGATTTCCAAAGTTGAATGACAATTTCATCTCCTGTAAAACCCTCCTCTCTTTCAACTGCTTCTACAGTTAAGTGACAATCTAAGGCAAAAGGAAGAGATAAGCCCCCTGAATAATCGGTATGCTCTCCAATAATATTGATTCGGGCAGGAACAATAGCTCTACGTCTCATGGGGCCTTTACCTCATCGATTTCTAAGATAATCTTCCCCGTACCAATTCCATTGTTCCATGGTCCAACCCGGGGGTAATCCTTCTGGTGGCAAAGGAGGAGAATGAGGAATTGTAGGGATTTGTGAAGAAGGTTGTTTAGAAGAACTATTACTTCTCTTAACGACAATTACAAGGATTGATAGTAGTGTAATCACAAATACAAAACCAATCACCCCTATAGCTAGATTTGAAGATGAATCTAGATATCTTTCAGCATCCATTGGATATGAATCGCCCGAATCAGACCAACCATCGCCATCCGAATCAGGACACCCTTTCAAATCAGAAAAAGAAGTACCTGGTTGGTTAGGGCATGCGTCTGTATCATCATATCCTGTCTGATCAGGATAAGTATCACCATCCATATCAGACCAGAAACGAGAATCGTCAG
Organism: Euryarchaeota archaeon UBA39; assembly: GCA_002503045.1. GTDB lineage: Archaea > Thermoplasmatota > Poseidoniia > Poseidoniales > Thalassarchaeaceae > MGIIb-N2. Next base: position 2,311 of record DAQW01000040.1, read on the forward strand.
GGTAGACATCTAATCCATTATCCCATCCATCTCCATCTGAATCTGGACAACCTCGACGTTGTTCGGACGAGGTACCAAATAATCCTAAACAATCATCTGGAAGATTACCTTGTGGTGAATCTCCAAAACCATCTTCATCTTCATCAAGATATTGAGTTGGGTCATCCGGAAGTGCATCACCCTCATCGGACCATCCATCACCATCACTATCTGGGCATCCAAATCTGTCGAGTGTTGAGGTACCATACACTGCCTTACAAGAATCTGCTTGGTACCCTGAAATTTCATCCCCAAAACCATCTCCATCCATATCGCTATGCTGAGTTACATCGTTAGGAAATGCATCGGCTCCATCTGATGAACTCCAAGACATATCAGCATCAGACCAACCATCCTGATCTGAATCCAAACAACCTCTACGATCTTCAGTAGAACTGCCTGATAACGACATACAATTATCTCCAAGGAAACCAGATGATTCATCTCCAAAACCATCGCCATCGGTATCCATCCACTGAGTAGATTCATCAGGGAATTCATCAATTGAATCAGCAAAACCATCACCATCCCTATCTAGACATCCGATGATAGAACCTTGATCACTAGAACCAGTAACTGTAGGACATGAATCATTCAAATCTTCGAACCCATCATTATCGTCATCCAAATCTTCACCATTATCTTCACATCCATCTCTATCTGCATCATTAGCATAAATCGAAAAGAAAGAAGAAGGACTTGAAGGGCAGACATCATAGCCTGTTGATGAAATCGTACAAATTGTATCAGAGACTAAATCATCGCAAATTCGGTCATCATCATCATCCAAATCTTCTCCTCCATCACGACAGCCGTCTTGATCATAATCTGTTGATGAATCAGAATCCCAATTCAAATCACCTGTTGAACAGTCGTCGATAACATCGGATAAACCATCGTTATCGTCATCTGAATCTTCTTCCGCAGAATCACTACAACCATCAGAATCATGATCAGTATTCGGGCCAGATAACCAACCTATCTCCCCCAGTTGGCATGTATCCCCCGAATCAAGAACCCCATCATTATCATCGTCCGGGTCGCAAATATCTCCGATTCCGTCTTCTTCATGATCTTCCTGAAGGGAGTTAGCAACAGCTGGACAATTATCTTCGCCATCCCAAACTCCATCCGCATCAACATCGGATTGAGGATTAATTCGTAAGACTTCATCTTGGCCATTATCGACATAATACAATCGGCCATCTGGACCAATTTCAAGACCCATGATCGAACTGGCTGATGTCTGAATAGAGGCTACTTCGGATGCACTCTTTCCGTCTGTTGAAAGGTCGAAGGCCACAATTTTCCCATTCGCATTTAGGGACACAAACAATCGACCATCATCAAGTGCAATTCCAGAGGGGGCACTCAAACCAGATGCAAGAACGCCCCATTCTATCCCTGTGATTCGAGAATATTCGGCTAGTGGTTCCAATCTAGATGGATCATTCATTATATTCAGAACATTATAGGAGGTATCATGAGTATTTACCCAAACAATACGATTAGCGCCAGTATCTGAGATATACAATATTCCAGAATCATCATCTAAAATCATATGTCCTGGGACTCCAGCATACCGTGTCAAAGATACATCAGAATAACGCCTTACTATGGCATCCGAATGATCATCTTCCCCAGTATCATGGTCCTCGACGAAATCGTAGTATACCAACTCCCCATAATATCCATCGTTGTACCAGTAGGCATTTCCTGAATCATGGGCTATTCCCATTCCATTAGGAGATTCATGGTTCATATCGATATGACTTCCTAACAGATTGTCATTCTGGTGTTCCATAGCAAAATGAGTTAGGGCAGAAGGCCATAATGTCGGACCCATGAAATTATTTGGAGTACCTTGGCCACAGTATGTGTTTCTTGTTTCTTGAGCCGAACCCCACGTATAATCAAACTCAGGATGGTAGTCGCCAAAGGCAATGGCGCTCACTTCTTCAAGGAAATGATTGCGATGTGAATCGCGTCTATTTTCTGAATATTGATTAGAAAGTCCTGTATTGTGGACAATGGAAATGCTATCAGTTGCACGATTTGCGATCCACAATTGATCGGCATTACCTGGATGGAATTCTAAATCTCTAGGATCATCGAGGTCGTCAGAAGCGTCTGCAATCACGATTTCCTCAAATGCAGTACCGAACTGAGGAACAACTGTAATTTCCTCGGTTGCGGATTGAGGAAGGAAGCAAATCAAAAAAAGACAGACTAGTAAAAATGCTCTACCTCTCCTTGGCATGGTTGTCCGTAAACAATGTAGCATTTTAGTTCTCGTTTTCTACTAATGAATAATTAATTCAAATTAGATGGGAGCGTTGAAGGGCCATTGTACACGACAAGCAGATATGGGAAAGCCAGTGTTCGCCTATCTACTTCTCAAAGAACACCCCTATGGAAGGGAGATGTTGAGTCAAATTTTGTCTGAAGGTTTCGTTCCGGCGATTATTATCAGCGAAGATTCTGCTATTGGGGATGAAGAACGAGAGAAATTTCTCAAACGAATTGAAGGACTTCGAGTAGCGCCTACAATCGAATCACAACTTGAAGAACTATCTAATTCCGGAATTAACGTAATACACAAGACTGTTTCAATCCACAACTCCGAGCAAGTCATGCCGATGATTCAAGACATGGATCTCGATTTAATTGTCTTTGGTGGAACAAGAATTATTCGTGGAGAAATCCTAGATTATCCAAAATTTGGAGTGATTAATAGTCATCCTGGCTTACTTCCTGATTGTCGAGGGTCTGCTTCCCCTGCATGGTCCGTATATCATGACATCCCAATTGGTAGTACCACACATTTCTGCGATAATGGGGTAGATACAGGAGATATTCTTCTGAGAAGAGAACTTGCTGTTCAAAGAGGAATGACTTACGAAGATCTATGTCATGCAACGCTTGTATTATCTGGAATTCTAATGAAAGAGGCTTTGATGGAATGGACTAAAGGGCGTTGGGAGGAAATTAGATACAAACAAGGTGACAGTGTTTGGCCAACTTTCAGAAATGCTCCGGATGATGTACTTGAAGTAGTACAACAAAAATTAGAAAATGAGGAATACGAACATTATGTTGACTGAGGTGGGAAAAATGGAGAGCCCGTACGCATCTGATGCAATGAAAGGAATGAGAGCAATCGTTTGTGGGGCCTCGAAAGGAATCGGAAGAGCAACAGCTGAAATGTTTGCATTATGTGGTGCAGAAGTTATTGGATTAAGCAGAAGTGCTCCTGAAATCCAAAACGTTGAATCTGTAAAAGTAGATCTTGAAGATACAACGGCAATAGAAGAAGTAATTTTGAAAATTTTAGAAAATGGACCAGTTCATATTCTTGTAAACAATGCAGGAGGACCTCCAGGAGGGCCTTTACTTTCTAGTGATTCAGACGCATTTAATGTCCCTTTCAAACGTCACCTTCATGCGGCTCATAGTATTACAAGAATGGTCGTACCGTCAATGACAGAAGCAGGAATAGGAAGAATAGTAAACATTATTTCCACATCTGTAAGGGAACCTATACCAAATATTGGATTATCAAATACACTCAGAGGAGCAATGGCTTCATGGGCTAAATCACTCAATCTAGAATTACCGACATGTATCACAATTAACAATATACTTCCGGGATTTACAGATACAGGTCGTTTGAATTCGCTGGCAAATTCTATTCACGAAAAAACCGGTCGAAGTAAAGAAGAAATTCACGATGGATGGATGTCTCAAGTGCCTATTCAACGCTTGATTGATCCAATGGAAACTGCATCTGCAATTACATTCCTATGCCTGCCGCAATCAGGGGGAATCAGAGGAGTAAGTCTTGCTGTTGATGGCGGAAGAATGAGATCTATTTGAGGGATAATAATGGAAGAAACACTAAGCCCTGAAGCCGCTGCTTCTCTTCTTCAAGCTATTTCAGAGGGTGGAGGAATTGAAGAAAGTGTATCAACCCAAACATTACTTGCTCTAGCAGAAATGGCATTGGATCTTAATAAAATGGAAATTTGTGAACGTCTCGCATTATCTGGACATGCGAAGGCATCATTTGATGACGATAAACAAGCGATGGCGTGGGCATTATTTCTTATTGCACGTGTCAAACTTTCGGATACACTTCTTCGAATTGAAGAAGCACGTGTAGAAGAACAAGAAATCCATATTGATGCTGGTTTATTGGGTGCATTCCAAGAGGCAAGAAATTCAGCAGAAGACCTGAACGATGTTAGATTAATTGGTAATATCGACCAACTAGAAGGAATTCATCATAGAGCGATAGGTGATGTAGTTGGAGCTAGAGATGCATTTGTCAGAAGTCTTGCATCAAAAGAAGAAACAGGGGACATTCTAGGTACTGCAAATAGCCTCCACAGTCTTGGAGAAATAGCAATGGATCAAGAAGAATTTGTTGATGCATTAGCATTTTTTGACCGTGCTGCTGAAACTTATGAAATGGCAGATGAAATGTTAGAATGTGCTCATGCAATGTCATTATCTAGTCATGCATTAATCCAAACAGATAGACTCGAAGAAGCAAATGAACGTCTAGAAAACGCATTAGAAATCGGTCGAGAAAATGATGATGCTTCTACTCAAATAGTGGCGCATTGGGGGCTAGCCGATCTTGGTCACCTTACGCAAGATATTGCTCTTGAATTAGAAAATCTTCAGGCAGCAGTTGTTCTATTTATTCGTCTAGAACGGCCCGTTCCAGACGCGTTAAGAACAAGATTAGATGAAATGATTGACTCATTAGAATCACAAGAATAATCACACGAACCATTTTGTGCAGAAGGATAGTGTGAGCAAATATGGAGTTCGACGTGTTCCTCTCCATCAGTCAGACACCTGACTCTTCAGGGCATATGCCAGATGAACAAACCATGTTGCGAAATTACTTCAATCAAGTAGAAGCAGCAGACGAGTTAGGTTATGGGATTGCATGGATTGCACAGGCCCATCTTTCTACAGAAACTCAAAAGACAAATAATAGTCCAGTTGTACCTCATTTCCCTGGCGAGATTGGACTTTGTACCGATTTCTTTCAACTAGCAGGTGCGACTTTTGCGAAAACAAATAATATTGAAATTGGCAGTGCTGTTTTGAGTATTTTAGCTAATGGTGGACCAATTACTACGGCTGAAAGAATTGGTAATTTATGCCAACTTTTAGGGTTACAGGACGGGGAACGAAAAGTGCATATTGGATTTAGTGCAGGAAGATTTGAATTCATGGCTAGACCCTATGGAATCGTGCCTAGAAATTCTGTAGAACATGCTGCGTGGCCAGTTTTACGAAGTAGGATTTTTAGAGAAGCTACTGAAATACTATTACGTCTACTCCGAGGAGATTCTATTTCTTCAGACGACATTGAAGCAACTATACTTTCCAAAGACGATTTCAGAACAGAAGAAGACTGGAAAAATGTACAACATGCTGCAAAAAATGAATACAATTTGCCTACTATTCCTGACAAAGTAACAATTGCAAGAAGATATGCATTTGAAAATTTGAAAATCATCCCTCAACATTGGCCTCGTGAAAGATTAAATCTAATTTTAGGATCACATGACGCAGATACACAGATTTTTGCAAATCAATACATGCCAGTACAGGTGTTTAATCTAAGTATTACTCCACCCGAAATTATTGATGCCACACATGAAAGAATGGCTGAAAACTATCACCCTGATGGTGGGCCATGGGAACGAAGAATGATGCCTCGTACACTCATGGTTTTTCTAAATGAAGAAGAAGGATTGAGTCCAGAACAACAATCAGATGCTGCAAAAAGGGAGGCACGGGATGCTCTGCAATCTTATTGGTCAGCACTTGATGGAACTATTGACCCAGAAAAAGTAAATCGGGCTACAGATAATGCAGTAATTGGGAATGCTGAAGAAGTCGCAAATCAGATTTTAGAAAGATTCGATGCTGACGATCGAATCATGTGTTGGTTTGATTTCTTCAATCACGATTCTGAAAGAGTGATTAGGAACATGACCGCATTCATGGAGAAAGTAAAACCTAGAATTGAGGAGAAACTAGCATGACAAATCAAAAACGACCTTCTTCGGTGTCCCCAGGTCGCCCGGGATCAGGAGTTTACCCTTCAAATCCTCTAGGAGAAAGCCATGAAGGCATTCCTACAGGAAGAGATGTAGAATGGGAGCCTTTGGTCGATTTTAGACGATTGGATATTTCAGAAAATACTATCCATGGAGCTGTTTCTTGGGTACATGGAAATGAAGTAATTCATTCATTCGGAGGAAATGTATTGGTTTACGGAAGGTCGATGATGAAGCCACTAATGATGAAGCCATTTGTAGAAGTTCTTGATGACATGGATTGGTCTCAGAAAGCGATTTCTTGTTCATCGCACAACGGCGATACTGAACATGTCGCTACAGCTCAATCTCTTCTTTCTGAATCAGAATGGGGGTTAATGCAATGCCCATTAGACGTGCCACTTATTCAATTTGGGAGACAAGTTAGACGTCCAAGAAGATGGTTTCACACCTGCTCAGGAGAGCATGCGGCTGTACTCAAGGGAATGCGGAAAATGGGTATGAATAGGGCAGGATATACATTGCCAAGTTCCCCATGGTTTCCAATCTATCTAGATGTTCTTCGAGACTATATGGGCAATCCAGACTGGGAACCTCTTAGAGTAGCAAAGGATGGTTGTGGTTTCCCTACAGTCTCGAATACTGTGGACGAGTTAGCGATTATATTTTCTCAACTTGCTCATCGAAGAAACGAGGACTGGATTTGGGAGGCAATGAATCGGCATCCTGATCTTGTTGGCGGATTCAATCGACTTGACTCCACCATTATCAAAGCAGGTGAAGGACGAGTACTTGCTAAAGAAGGAGCTGATGGTTTATTGGGGATTTCTATTGAGCATGACGATTGGCCTAAAGGACTTGGTATTGTAATCAAAATTGCGCATGGATGGAATAGTCAAGCAACATGGTATGTTGCTCGTGCAGTTCTAGGAGTTTTGGGAATTCAACTAAGAAACCCATATCCACTACATCGCCAGAAGGCTTTCATAGTTCCAGGAATAGTTCCTGAAACCTATCTTAAACAACTTGAAACTGTAGTCACATGGGATGAATGGGACCCAGATCAAGATCGATTTCAAATTTTAGAAAATAGAGAAAATAAGCCGAAAAACCCACATGGAAATGAAGGTAGGATGTGATCAATTGATTGATATTCTAAACCATATTGGGGGGAAAGAAGTTCAAGGCATTGATGAGAATTGGATTTTAAACTATGCGCCATCAACTGGAAAAGTAATTTCTCGAATACCAAAATCAAGTTATCAAGACGTTGAAAATGCAGTAAAAGCAGCTAAAAATGCAAGTGAAGGATGGGCTAAACTTTCCAAAGATGAACGTGCAGATTGGTTGGATAAGATTGCAGATTGTTTGGAAAGTCGTTTTGATGAAATTGCATCATTGGAATCATTAGACACTGGGAAACCTATACGGATATCTAGAGCAGTAGATGCCACCAGATCGGTTACTAACTTCAGATTCTACGCACAACAAATTAGAGAATTGAAAATAGAACATTTTAGAATGGAAAATGCAACTAATCATGTTATCAAACGTCCAGTTGGAGTAGGCGCCCTAATCACTCCATGGAATCTACCTCTCTACTTGCTTTCGTGGAAGGTGGCTCCCGCTATTGGAATGGGGAATACCGTAATCTGCAAACCTAGTGAATTAACTCCAATGACTGCAAATTTATTGATGCAAGTAATCAAAGATGCAGGTCTACCAGATGGCGTTGTTAATCTTATTCATGGTACTGGGATTGAAGCTGGATCTCCGCTTGTATCTCATCCAGATGTGCGATTTGTTTCTTTCACAGGAGGTACTGAAACTGGTTCAGTCGTAGGTCGAGATGCTGCTGCTTCTTTCAAGAAAATTAGTCTTGAATTAGGAGGGAAAAATGCGACTATCGTTCTAGATGATTGTGATATTGACCGACACATAGATTCAATTGTTAGAGCATCATTCCTAAATCAGGGACAAGTTTGCCTTTGTGGAAGTCGAATACTAATTCAAGAGGCGATTTATGAGATTTTCAAAACTAAATTTGTGGATTCTGTGAATCGTCTAAAAATCGGAGACCCGTCCGATGAAAATACTGATTTAGGATCTTTAATCAGCCCTCAGCATCTAGAAAAAGTGACATCTTATGTGAATTTAGCAATCGAAGAGGGAGGGACAATTCTTACTGGAGGGATTTCTCCAGAGATAGGTGCTGAATTCGAAGGTGGAAACTGGATTACTCCTACTGTAGTTGATGGACTTTCACCTGATTCAAGATGTTCAACAGAAGAGATTTTTGGGCCGTTGGTTACTCTTCATCCATTCAAAAATGATGAAGACGCAATTAGGATTTCCAATGGAACAAGATATGGATTAGCTGGAAGTATTTGGACCAATGATTCTTCACGTGGAGAAAATATTGCAAAACAAATGGATACAGGAATGGTATGGATAAATACTTGGCTGCACAGAGATCTCAGAGTTCCATTCGGCGGAGTTAAAGACAGTGGATTGGGTAGAGAAGGTGGAAAATGGAGTTTAGGATTTTATTCTGAAGCCACCAATATATGTATCATGGATGAATGAATTATTCCTCTTCATCTTCTGGTAGGTGACCAATCATCCAATGTAATGAAGGGAATAAAATTGAAAATAGAGCAATAGTAATCAAAAATGACGATCCCAACACTTCTACACCTATTTTTCCAATTACTAAGCCAGTACAAGACCCCATGCCCGCCCAAATTCCAATCCTAAATGGAGGGTAAGATGATCGCCAAATGCTGACACATTGAATTATCCAAAGAAACCCGACAATTGTAGGCCAAAGTAATGCAACAAGCCCGATAGGCCAATACCCCAAATGAAGCCCGACAATACCTCCAATTATTCTCTCTACTCCTCTGCCCTTTCGATCACTATGTATTAGTGGTAAAATACCCATTAATGGAGTAAGCAAAAGAAGTGTAAATACTGGTTTCTTTAGCCCATATGGAGTTGTAAAATCAATGAGCATAATCAAGGAAGAGATTGACATTGAAATGATAAATGGACCGAAAGCAAGGCCCATTGGCATACGCTCCCATCTCATAACCTACGGTTAACATCTCAAGTCTTCAATCCTGCCGATTCTAGTATCATTCAAACAGTGTATTGATGTGCTTGAAATCAATCCGACTAATATGACCGGTGAAATTGTATTAGGTGCTCTCGCTCCCCACCCGCCCCATTTGGTGTATGCAGAGAACCCTGAACAAAACGAAGCATATGCCGAAGGAGGATGGGAAACTTTGCGCTGGGGGTATCAACGACTAGCGAGGAAATTGAAAACTATCGACTACGATGCAATGGTTGTATTTACTCCTCATTGGCAAACCTACATTGGCACTCATTTTCTTGGACTACCTCATTTCAAATCAAAATCAGTCGACCCCGTTTTTCCGAATTTATTTCGATTTAATTACGACTTAACTGTTGACGTAGATCTCGCTGAAGCAATGCATGACGAAGCAGCCGCCTCTGGAATAATCACTAAAATGATGAGAAACCCAGATTTCCGAGTAGATTATGGTACAATTGTAAGTTGTCACTTGCTCAATCCTAGTTGGGATAAACCAATTGTTACAATATCAAGTAACAGGAACACGCACTATTACTCTGCAGAAGTAATGAATGAACAATCCGCAGCATTGGGAAACGCATGTAGAAAGGCAATCGAAGAGAGTGGGAAGAAGGTAGTCTTAGTCAGTAGCCATAGTCTATCTCATCGACATTTCACAACTGAAGCACCATTACCAGAAGACATGAGTAGAGAGCATATTTACAATCATAGCAACTACGTTTGGGACATGAAACTTATCGAGATGATGAGAGAGGGAAAGATGAAACAAGTTGTAGATATACTGCCCGAATACACTGAGCAAACAATAGCTGAGACTGATGCGGGAGCGTTTACTTGGATGATGTCGGCACTAGGATTCCCAGAATACCCAGCAGAGATTTACGGATACCAATCTGTAATTGGAACTGGTAATTTAGTTGCATCATGGGACCCCAATGAACAAACAAGAGAATTGGTATTGTAGGTGAGATTATGAAAGATGATAACCCTATATTATTCGGCATTTATTGCCCCCCACATCCACATCCACTTCTATGTCCAGAAGCAAACAATGGATATGGGAACTTAAGAAAGGCATTCGAAGATTGTGCAAAAAAAATTGAAGACAGTGGCGCTGATTTAATTCTAGTTTATTCTACTACTTGGCCTAGTGTAGTAGGGCACCAAATACAAGCTTTAGAAAAACCAGTATGGACTCACGTAGATGATGACTTCCATTATCTTGGAAGTATGCCGTATGAATTCACAATAGATGTTGACTTTGCCAACTCAATGAAGGATGCAGCAGAAGCAAGGGGATTGTATGCCAGAACAGTTGCATACGACGGATTTCCGATTGATACTGGTTCAGTAGTTGCACTTCAATTACTCAATCCAGAAAATAGAATCCCGGCAGTAATTCTTTCTAGCAACATGTATGCAAATAGATCAGAGACAATTGTGCTTGGGAAATCTGCCCGCGATACCTTGAAATCTCAAGGTAAAAAGGCAGTCGTAGTTGTTGTTTCTAGCCTATCAAATCGAATGTTTACTGAACATATTGATCCAGTTGATGACAGGATACACTCCCAGAAAGATGATGATTGGAATCGGAAGATTTTGGAATTCTTTGGAGATGGTAGACTGGAGGATTTGAGCCAATTAAGTCGAGATATCCATGGCCAAATTCGTGTTCAAAAAGTAGTTGCTTACAAACCGGCTTGGTTTATGGCATCTACCATGGGCCAACACAATAATTACGATGGTGAAGTCTTAGCATACGAAGCACTACATGGTAGTGGAGGAGCAGTAATTACACTGACACCATCTGGAGGCTCAATAGGCGACAAAGAATTCGATGAAGATGATGTAGAGTATTACCAAGGTGATCGAAATGTTCTGGACAAGGGGATGCTATAATGGGTTCAGATAAAGAAATAATTATGTCTGAAAATGCACCATCTGCAGTTGGAGCATACCCTCATGCTCGCCGAGTAGGAGACTTTGTTTTCCTTAGTGGAGTTGGACCTAGACAACCGATTACTAATGATATCCCCGGAGGACCAATTAAAGATAAAGACGGAAATCCATTAGATTACGATATTAAAGCACAAACTGAAGCTTGTATCTTGAATATTGAAGCGATTCTAAAATCTAGTGGCGCGGAATTAGAAGATATTGTAGATATTACATCTTTTCTAGTAGATATGGACAGAGATTTTGAAGGCTATAACGAAGTTTATGGGAAATTCTTTACCAATATACAAGCCACTAGAACTACTCTCGCAATAACAGCGCTTCCTACGCCTATTGCTGTTGAAATGAAGGTTATTGCTAATTTGGGGTGATTTCTTGGAAAGGCGACCATTTGTCGATTTAACTCAATTATTTGATTTTTCATCTATGATGAAAAAAACCGTTGGATCGTTTGGTGCAGTAATTCTATCTCTATCTGCAATGGTAGGAAGCGGAATTTTTGTTCTCCCTGCCTTAGCAGGAAAAGAACTCTACTATTCAAGTGGAGGAATTGAAGGATCTTACGCTGCTCTTTGGTTAGCTTACATTCTATCTGGACTTGTAGTGATACCAGGAGCCATTTCAAAGGCAGAGTTATCTTCTGCAATGCCAAAATCAGGTGGAGCATATGTGTACATTGAACGAACATTTGGACCTCTTATAGGTACAATTTCGGGATTGGGATTATGGGCGTCATTTATGTTAAAGTCTGCATTTGCACTAATCGGATTTAGTGCATATGTAGTCGCAATTCAAGGAACTTTAGGAATTACATTTGATGAAACTGCTGCAAAACTGTTAGCTGTTTTCATTCTAATAGTAGTCACAGCAATAAACATTAGAGGTGTCAAACTTTTGAAAAAAATTCTTACTCCAATAATTCTATTTTCAGTATCTATGGTTCTAGGTGTTTCTATTCTAGCATTCTCAAATGGAACTGCTGCTTCAACTAGTGTGCCCTTAGATGCTGCAGTCAATGTAATGAGCAGTACCGAAGGGTGGATAGGATTAGGATCGGCTACTGCATATGTTTTCTTAGCTTATGTAGGCGTAATCAAAATTGCAGCAGTAGGAGAAGATGTTATTGATCCGGAAAAAAACTTGCCCATTGGGATGTTCTATTCTCTTGGAATTGCAATGATAATATACGCAGGAATTTCTTACACCTTATTCTCAGTTTTTGATGGATCCGATTTAGGAATTGGTAGTGGGGGCGATCCTTCGAGAGCACCGATATATTCTCTCGCACTTGAAGTAGGAGGAAGTACAATTGCGTTCATTATTGCTATTCTTGCCATTCTTACAATGAGCGGAGGAGGACTAACAGGACTTCTTGGAGCATCAAAATTCCCTTTTGCAATGAGTCGCGATAAACTTCTTCCAAGGGAATTAGAAGAAGTTCACGCAGTTCATGAAACACCTCATCGATCCATCTATGGAACAAGTATCTGTATGGGGATCGCTATTATTTTCCTTGATGTCGGTACTGTAGCCAAGTTAGCATCTGGATTCATGTTAATGATTTTTACAGCAGTTAATATCTGCGTAATTGTGCTAAGAAGGGTAGAAAATGAGCATACGTGGTATCAACCTAAATATCGTTTACAATCTAGTCGACTAGTACAATATTTTGGAATTGCTTCAACTCTTGCACTTCTCCTTCTAATGGGATTACAAGCGATTATAGGCGCAGGAACTGCAATCGTATTAGGGTTCATACTTTACGTATCATATGGAAAAAAACATGTAACAATTACCGAAAGGCCTTGGAATACATTTTTTTCTCAGATTAGAGATAATGAATCAGAATTAACTAGAGCAGTGACTGCATTCCATGCTGCAGATTTGGAGAATAATAATCACTTAAATCTCAAGGAATTTACTGCTGCGATCCGATCTTTAGATTGGTTACCATATGAGAAAGATATTATCAGAGATTTCTTCCATCAATTAGATGAAAATAATGATGGTATTTTAGATATAGATGAATTCTTAATGGTAATTAGGACCATGTCATTAGAAGAAGAATGACATCCGCTCTATTGAAACCTAAGAGATGAGTCCCAGTCAAGGGGGACGCGCATGTCAGTTGCAGGTAAGGCTCGAAAAGTAACTACTAACACGCTTCAAGAAATGAAGCAAGCAGGCGAACAAATCACCATGCTGACAGCATATGACTACTCTCTAGCAAAATTAGTAGATCAGGGGGGAATCGATGTAATTCTTGTAGGCGATTCTGCTTCAAACGTAATGGCTGGAAATGATACAACTGTCCCAATTACTCTAGATCATATGATTTACCATGCTCAATGTGTATCTAATGCAGTAGATAGAGCATTAATTGTAGTAGACATGCCCTTTGGTACATATCAAGGTAATTCAAGACTGGCTTTAGAATCAGCTATTAGAATAATGAAAGAAAGTGGAGCACATTCCGTAAAACTCGAAGGTGGAGGAGAAGTTGTTGAATCGATAGAAAGAATTCTCACAGCAGGGATTCCTGTAATGGGCCACCTTGGACTCACGCCTCAATCAATCTATAAATTCGGAACATATACAGTTAGAGCAAGAGAAAATGCAGAAGCAGAGAAACTCATTGAAGATGCAAAACTATTGGAGAAAGCCGGATGTTTTGCAATAGTCCTCGAAAAAATACCTGCAGACTTAGCAAAAAAAGTGTCAGAAGAAATTTCAATCCCAACAATAGGTATCGGAGCTGGTGCCGATGTTGATGGACAAGTGCTGGTATTACATGATATGTTAGGTATTACAATGGACTTTAGTCCAAGATTCCTGAGACGTTACCTGAATCTAGGTAATGATATTCGAAATGCTGTTGAGCAATATGTTTCTGATGTTCGGTCACACGACTTCCCTAATTCTGAAGAACAATACGAATGATTACCATTCCATATCCCAATCTTCGGATTCTGTTGACTCATTTTTGGAAGTGTCTATTTTTTCAGATCTATACGATTCAATTTGTTGCTTCGACCATCCTGCAGAAAACAATTGAGCATCAGTCCATTTTTCACCCTCGGCCTTCTGAGAAACAATTGATGAATTCGAAGAACTTGGTTCACCTATCGAAGAATGTAATTCGGAACTCATTAGTGGGCGTTGAATATTGTTAACTGGAACAGGAGGAGGTAATTGAATTCTTGACGGTGGGGGGGCAACTGCAGGGGGTGAAATTAAATTTTCAGGCACTTTTTGTTCTAAGTCAACATCTTCTTCATCTGAATTTCTTTCTTTCATTATCTCTTTTGTTTTCCGATCAGCAGCAATTAGAACCCCTAATATCATTAACAAAATAATGAGACCGCCTACAATAGCTGCACCTGCATCAGAACCAAATAAGCCATCCATAAGTGTGGATTCAATCACGATATACTCCAATCCATATCCTTCATCATAGGTGCCTTCTAAACGAACTTCTCCTTCTTCTTTCAAATCTAATTTCCATCGTCCATCAATACATTCCAGTTTACCTGCATCGGTTAGAAATTCGACTGCACAAACTGCTATTGTGACCTTATTATTTGCGACATCGTATGCCCTAACCTCAATTTCAACGGTTTGACCTTGTTTCAATTCTCCTTTGATATCAAACTCAAGTGAATGAGGGGGGCCAGGTAGTACACCAATTAATATCGTCCAAGATGTATCTGCAATGGATGCAGTTAACTGTACTGTTCCTACTCCTTCCGCTTGGTAAACGAAACTTCCAGTTCCTGCAGATGAGGCTTTAATTGAACCAAAACCCGGCGGGATAGTCCAATTAACATCAACCAGATATGACGTTCCAGTTAAATCGAAACCTTTGACCGTCAAATTAAGTTCTGAACCGGTCTCAACAGATAGAGCCAAATCTCCATCGGAACGGACCTCGATATATGATGGAATACCTTGTTCGACTTCTATTGTAGCCGAAGTTACACGTGAACCCAAAGTAGCGACTATTCTGTGCTGCCCAGGCATTGAAGGAGTAAACATATGGTTTTCTGAATCAATAGATGAAGCAGGAGATGTACCTTCAATAATAGACCATTCTAATCCTGACAAATTCACTATATTACCATCAGAATCAAAGCCCTGTGGATTTAGATAAAATGGTACATCGACGGGAATTGTGGAAGAATGTCCTGCAATTTCCAGTAATATCAAACGACCAGGTTGAACAACAAAACTAATTGATGCAGTTCGAATAATTGAAGGAGTAATAGGGTCACTAGCCTCAGCTAAAATTGTTATTAATCCTTCAATCGATGCATCAAACAATACTGATGACCCCTCACTTGCATTCAAACCAATTACCTCATTATCAACTTCCCATGAAGAATTGGCAGACCACCTATTACCCCGAATATCTTCCCACATTGAATCAAGAACAAGAACATCATCTGCAGTAATTTCATCCAATGGAGATGATGAAGATATTGCTAAACGTCTAGCTGAACCATGAGAAACTTCTACTTCTAATTCAGCTGTAAATTCCCCATCATCTACCCTCAATGTTTGATTCCCATCTTCATTGGGAGTCCATCGAAAACCTCCACCTTGTAACATTTCTAGAGTAGAACCTTCAGGTAAAGTCCAATTATTTGTTGGAACTACAATTGCTTGACGGTATCCCTGTTGATCAACTCTTTCTAAAATCAAATCAATTGATTCATCGGCAGTTACCTGTATATTATTCGCAGTTAATTCTAAGCCAACTACTGTTCCAATAACTACTGTAATTGCGACTGTCTTGTTTACATTTCCAGAACAAACCCAGACAGAAGCGCTACCTAATCCAGATGGAGAGAAACGGAATTGTCCCGTACCAAGTTGTGCGGTTGTCCCTCCAATAGATCCTTGATCATATCCTGCAGAAATTGTATTTCCAGATCCATCCTTCAAAGTAAAAGAGAAATCTTGAACTTCATCGGCAGATAAAATCACTGGACCAGGAGGAAGTATCTCTATTGATTGGACGGATGAACTTCCAGAACAGGAGCGTGCAGATGTGAATGAAGAACTAGATGTATCAGATGGTAGATTTTCATGTATAGATAATGAAGACACGAGCAGGATGGCTAACAAGGCCGCCATCAACCTAGGCGAGTCCATGTTCCTCCCTCATCAACTTGCCAATAACTCGTGTTACCATTCCCATCATGATACCATCCAGTCTGTCCTTGTACTGTTCCTTCACAGGCTAACATGACACCACCGGAAGAGGTTGATTCTTGACTTTCTACAGTCTGCACAGCCTCTGGTTCAGAAGGAATTGATTCTTCCTGATCTAAACTCTTAGGACGAGGAGGAGCAGTCACTGTGGTTTGAATAGGAGTTTCTTGGAAATTAGATTGAGAAGAAAAGATTTGCTGAGATTGTTGGACAACAGAATTTGCTGCACCCATTGCCGCCATATTCGCAGTATTCTGTCTTACCTGAGATGCCCCCCAAGAGGGATTCATGGCAGAAGAGGAACGATGCCGTCCCCTTCTATGAGAAGATGGAAATGCAGATGATGGAGGAGCATTGAAAGAAACCCCTGCTGGAGGAGGTGAAGGACTGGTTTGTTCTTCTGACATATGGTCATCTTCATCTTCAAAGATCTCCTCGGCTTCGTTTCTGAATTTGGGTAAAAGAACTAACATTACAGCAAGCAGAAGAACAACGGAAACTGAACCAATAGCCATTCGACCCATGTTTGAATCGGTCAATTTAGAAAGAGCACTAGGGGTAACTGTAACGAAAACGATTTGTTCTAATTCAAGATACTTTACAGTAATTGGAATATTTTCTCCATAATCATCTATTTCCATTCTCCAGACATCTGACTGTAGATGTTCAGCATCTCCTACTTGAGTTTCTAACACAATTTGAGAGGGTGCTACGGTTATTGGATTTCCTGATGCATCCAAAACTTTCAACGTTAAATCAACAACATCTCCCTCAGAAAATATCTTTCCTTCTTCGACATCCATTACTATAGAAATTCTATCTGGAATTCCTGGAACTACCGTAATTGAAAGTATAGAATCAGCAACCCCCCTTCTTGCAATAATATCCCAAGAACCTGTCTTTCCAACTACGTAGATGTATTCACCAGGAGAATCACCCGGAGAAATTGTGCCTGCATCTTCTAAAAAGCTCCATGAAACATTGTCAATTGGATTTTCATTTCCTGCCAAATCTATTCCTTGAACGGTAAGTATTACTTCACCACCTCCAGGAAATGAATTGCTGCCTAAACCGTGAGAAACCGAAAGGCTTTGAGGTAATCCTGCTAAAACCAGCAAATCAACTCTCGCTGCACGTCCAGCAGCCATTCCTTCAATTTGGATATCTCCAATAATAGTTGGTTTAAACACATTACCAGCGTCACGAATATCGGAAGTCATGTCTTCTCCATTGACTGTCCAATTAAATTGTAGTCCTTCAATCGGATTATCCAGTGAATCGAATCCCATGGGATTCAAATCAAGTGAGTCATCTGTGGTCATAGTTACACCTTCACCTGCAAAGTCAATTCTAACTAGGCGTCCGGGAATTACGTCAAACGTTCGTGTTGCAGTATATGTCACTCCATCTTCAATAGCAACTGCTTCAAGAGTAACAGTTCCAATTTCTAGGGGAGTAAATGTTGCGCCATTCGCAAATTCTACTGGATTCGGTCCATCGCCAGGATTGCTCCAAATCGCATCTAAAATCCTTTGATTACCCAAAGAATCCTGAGCCTTCATCTGTAAAAACGATTCTTCTCCTGCTTGTAGAATATTGGAATCAGTATCAATCAATACTGAATCAATACTACCTGCACCAACTTCAATATCAATGGTATCTGTTAAATTCTCATAATCTACCTTCACCCAATAAGTTCCAATATCTCTAGGTAACCATTCCACGGTTCCATTTGCTGCGTTTCTAAATCCACCATCCTCAGTAGACCACGCAGAAAGAGGAATTGGCATTTCTACCTGATTACCATATGCATCAGTCCACAATACTGGAAGAGGGACTGCTTCATCTGCTGCAACTGTTCTATTCGGAGGAATAATTGAAAGATCTAATGGTTCCCCAACTGTAACTACAACTTGAGTAGAACCTGAAGCGCCGAGTGAAGCATCACAATCTATTGTCCAAGTACCAACTGCTCCTCCCGTATACATCCCTGCATTATCCACTGAACCTGAATCTACTGTATAGGTCAAATCTCCAGCTAATGCTAAATCTACAGGGTTACCTAATGCATCTACTGCAGTTGGTAAGACTGAAACTCGTTCCCCAGAGGCAACAGTAAGATTCTGAGGTAAAACAAGATCTGTAGGTGAACCTTCAACGAGAGTAACATTGGTCCATGCTGTAAGACCAGCAGCAGATGCATCTACTCTATGCGTACCTACTTCAGTGAGTTCGAATGTTCCATTGGGATGTATAGTACCTGAATCTACTGACCACTGAGGAGATGCAGGGTAATCATTTCCCTTAATATCGGAAAATAAAGCGGATAATTGAATTTCAACTCCTACGGGAAAAGAAGCGTTAGCCGGAATAATGGACATTGATACCGGGGAGCCTGGTGTAACCAAGAGAACGATACAACCTGTTTCTCCATTAATCGCTTCTGCGCAGATAAATTCAAATCCAGTGCTAAGTGCAGAAAATAATCCACTAGAATCCACGAAACCACTGCCGCCCATTATATTCCAATTAACTGGAGATGATGAAACACTACCATCTTGATTACGAACTTGGGCTTTTAATGGAGAATCTGTATCGGCAGAAATTTGGCCAAATCTTGGTTCAATATCTACCCAACCTGGATCAGCAGAAGATAGAGAAGAGGGTTGATTCCAATTTACAATTATATTCCATTGAGGTCGGATATATGAAACGCCGGACTCTGATGAATGAAACGACATTGACCAAGGAAGATAGGAATCACTATTCCATGCAGCACCCATTACCATTACTCCAACAAAACCTCCATTTCCTTGGGCATTTCTTTGTTGTCCAACTTTTAGATTATCAGTTACATCCAATGAGATTGTAGTAGATGAAGAAGTGGCAGGAACAAATGAAATCGGTCCACCTGAATCTGAATTTGATTCCGCTCCAGGTTCGGTCCATGCAACTCCTGCCAAGTTATTTGCGATATTCCAAGAAGGTTCGAACCAATCACGATATGTCATCAAGCCCATCACATTAGTATCAATTGAAGGAGCACTGTCAATGGTTAATTCAAGAGATGCAGAAATGATGGTAATATTGCTCATGAATCCTACAGTTGAAAGATCTAAGCCAAAAAGTGCCCTTTGTTCTGTGCCGTTCTGGGGATCAGAACTAATTTCAATTAGAGAAGAACTCGTATTAATTAAAGTTGGATCATTACTCTTAATTGCAGCATCAAAAAAGCCCCCTGAACCATCATCTTGGTATTGAAGGGTCCATGTTCCATTTCCATTATCAATCTCTAAAGGGGCATAATAATCCTGAATTTCATCTAACCCATGCGCTGGGGTCCAAGATAGTGTACTAGAAATGAAAATCAGAACTAAAAAGAACACAAGGCCACTTTTCTTGAACATAGGTTCTCATTCCTCAAAAACTTCCCAATCATCCATATCTGGTGTTCGATAATACCATGATCCATCATCTGGATCTTCCCACCATTCAGTTCCATCTTCGTCAACGGTAACTCCATCATCTTCAGATACCTCTTCCGCTTCTACCTCTTGTTCCTCAACTGGGCCTGATGGACCCGCAACTGGACCTGATGGGCCTGCGACTGGTCCGGATGGGCCTGCGACTGGTCCACCTACATCGTCATCGTAATCGTCGTCATCATCATCATCATCATCATAATCATAATCATCATTTCCGCCTCTCCTTAGAATAACAACTACAAATACAAGTAAAGCAAAGATTAGCAATCCAATCAAACCAGCTGCCGCATAATACAGTGGACCACCTGCAGCAAAGAATCCTGGAATTGTACCAATCGAATTTATTGCAATAGATGCAGATTCTCCTTGATCTGCAACTGTAATAGTTCCTGAACCAGAAGAAATTAGAGTGATTTCCCAATTCTGATTACCTGCACCTTTCTCGATATTATGTCCAGTTGCCACAATATATGGGTCGTCCAATGTAACAGGGTTATTCCATTCATCATAACCAAACGCTGTAATTGATAAAATTCCTTGTTGCTCTGCTTCAGTTTTATCAGCAGTCAGAACAATATAATCTAAATTTGAAGCAATTACCTCAACAGTCCAAATTTCTGAAAGACCATTGTGTACATACTCAAGTTCATAAATTCCAACAGTGGTTTGCTTGAAAACATAAGAACCCGTGTTATCGTTATCTATGTCCCATACTACTGGATCATCCCAAGATGACTCAACTATTGCAAATTGATTCAATGCAGAATCTTCAGCATAAAGTTGGAGATCAACCATTTCACCGGCTACCATCAAATCCTTTTCGGCAACATGCCAAATTCTTACTGCAACACCATGAGATACTGTTGCAGATATACTATCTTGATATCCATTCTGAATGGCACAAATTCGGTATGTTCCTTCAACTCCAGCAGCCCAAGAACCAGTAGATTCAATTTCAGTTGTAATTTCTTCAGAATCTAAAGACGCACCACATTCTCCAGGAGGTGTTGATACTGAAAGATCATGAATATACCAACTTAGTGAATCCGCCTGTACGATGTTTTCTTGCATATCCTTTGCAACTACACTTAGAGTAATCGAATCATCTGCAGTGAGCGTGTAATCAGAAGAACCTTGGATTTCGACATCTGCAAGAGCACCAGGGATTACTGTTACTGTTTCAGACGCAGTTAGAGGTACTGTGGTAACTCCATCTGTCCATGTAAGTGCAGCTTGCACAGTCCAGTCTCCTTCTGTGTACGCGTAGAAATTTGCTGCAGCGCCATCAAGAACAACCCAAGTTTGGTCTGCACCTGGAGTGGTAATCAACCAATTTTCAGGAGTAACAGGTTTCTGATTTCCTCGCTGATCAATTACAAAGGCCCTAAGGTTCAGAATTTCTCCAGCAGTTGCTTGGGAGAAACCGCCTGTAACTCTAAGATCCATTTCTACAGGAACTCCGTCAATGACCGAAATAGTCACTCGATCTGTTTGACCTTCAACCTCGACTTCTACCCATTGAGTACCCTTGGACCATGCACTCCAAATTATTCTTGAATCAACCTCAGAGAATGTACCATTCAATGTAGACCAAGAAGTAAGACTCAATGTTTCAGTGATATCATTTGAATTTCCTCTGACGTCAACACGTATAACAGTAAAATCAACTGAGTCATCAGCAGTAATTTCTGTAACATTAGCAGTTAAAATCACAGAGCCAATTGCCCCATAAACAACTTCAATATCGAATGAACCACTAACGCCAACTGAACTACTAGCAGTAATTGTCCAATTCCCAACATGATCCCCTGTAAATTCACCAGCAGAGGTAATATTTCCATTATCTACTGACCAAGTCACGGCTCCAGCTTGTAATGCAGGCATTTCGTTGAATCGAATATCCTCTACAATCCAAGTATAGGTACAGGTACTTCCTGCATCAACAACTGTGCAGCCAGACACAACAAGATGATGTGGCGCACCGGTTGAAACAACTACTGGAATTGTTGCACTACTGCTGCCCCATGTAACAGTAATAGTCTGAGTTCCTGTTAACCACGGCAAATAAACTACTGAGGCAGAAGGAGTGGTCGTCTGTACAGTGGGTGCTCCAGTAGATGAGAAAGAACCATTTGTTACTGACCATAGAACGATTTCTCCATCAACTTCATTTCCGAATTGATCAACAACCATTGCAGAAACTGATAGCATAGAATCTGCATTCAAAGCCGCATTGGTTTGATCAGGAATCAAAGTGACTGGACTACCATGGTCAACTGTGAGATTCAGTAGTTTAGTTACTTGTCCGAAACGAGCTACAACCTGTTCATTGCCTGCAATTTGTGGAGTGTACACTCCAGAAGCAGAAATGGAACCTAGAGAAGAACTACTCCAAGCAACATTTCCTGCTAAAGTGTTTCCAGCAACATCTAGTAATGTTGCAGAGAATGTAACAGGAGTGTCAGCATCTGTGGTTGATGAACCCGAAATCTGGATATCGTAAACATTGGTATAATTCAATATCAACTGAGGATGATAGGTACTATCTTCTGAATTGTCAAATTCTACAACAATTCTTCCACCTGTGGTGTCAGGAGTTCCAATCAAAACAATTCCGAGTGTTCCATACATCGAAGACATAGCACTACTAATGTCAAATTCGACCCATGTATTTCCATTTGTATTGTAAATCCTTACAGTATCCAATGGAGTAGTAGCATAATCTACACCACTACGCATTCCAGGGGTATCCCATGCATTTCCATACGATGCATCATCCCATGATGAGGATACTTCTGAGAAATTGTGGTTCAATAATGTATGAGCACTCACATCTAGATAAGATGTATCTGCTAACAATACACTGTCTAGATGAATTCTTAATTTCCCACTATGAGGGTTAAGATTTGACGGTAGAGGTATCTGTCCCAAATCTAACCAAACAATGCTCCTGCACTCATTTGTTGTTGCAGGTGATGTTGATACATCGCCACAACCGATTCCAACCTCAAGACTACGATCTGCAAATACTTCACTCGGATTTGATTCATCGATTGTAGAATCATGAATATTTGGGTATTGAAGTACGCTAGCCGCTTCACCTTCGCCATATGTGATACTGTAAAGGTGATTTCCTAAACTAGTAGTTTCAGGTTCACCAACTGCAAATGACCATGCTGCTGAACGAGCCCCCGGAATTGAGCCTGCGATGGATTGAATATCCCAAGAATACAGTACATCAGGATCAAGGTCGAAACTCGGAGTCCAACAAATTGTAGGAGAAGTACATCCAGTAAATCCTGAATCAATCCAAGAACGCTGAGTAAGTGTTGTTGTCTCATTCATTAATCTCATAATGTAACCTGACGCTCCGGAAGCAGCATTCCATGTAAGAGTCGGACGATTTAGTGAAGTTAGGAGATAACCATCTTCCTCGAAGAGAACAGATTGATCTGCAGGAGATTGCAAACTCACTTGAGGAGGAGGTGTAATCCCATTTGGATTATCAACAAAGTCAAACACAAGTTGAGGAGTATTACTGCTAGCCTCGGAAGATGAGAAGTACAAGGTTCCAGTCCAATTTGTGATTAATGCCAAAGTCATTCGGCCATTTTGATTTGTGAAAGCATTTCTAGCAATAGAAGTAATATCCCATTCATACCAAGTGCCTCCACCTGTAGCTACCCTAGTAATTGAGGCTGAAGCAGTGGTGCTACATTGTGTACCTGGAATATACGTACTCCAAGAAACTGTATCCTCAGACCAAGTATTATTCCCACAATCATAGATTCCTACAGTATGTGCTCCAGACCCTTGATAGTTTGAACGATGGAGTCTGAGAGTAACTCCTGTTGGTAGTGTTGTGGATTGGAAGGGTAACTCTCCTAAATCCATCTCAATTAATGATACGACAATCGCTCCAGCAGTTTGAGATGAACCAACATTTAGAGAAACTGAAGTCCCATGATTCTGTGTCTGTCCTGGCCCCCCAGCACTGTCAATATAGGTATCAGGGAATGAAGGGAGATCTCCACTAGTATCGAAAACATCTCCTCGTTCCAATGTGATTGAATAATTTCCTGCACCATCTGAAGACCCAATTACAGAATCAGGAACTCTGAAGGAACCGCCTTCTGTCCAATTTCCATATTGTCCATTTTCAACACCTCGGACTCTCCAATAATACCATGCATCATCCCAAGTAATTGAAGATGGGAAAGTGAATGATGTCGAAGAGGTTGTTCCAGTTGTAGTAGTGAATAAACTGCTATTTTGATCACTATTGAACGAATCGGGAGTAGAGAAGAACGAATCTGAATCAACTTGGAAATCCCAGGAATGATTAGTCAACGAATGGCTCCAAGACAAATCAACTGAATCAGGCGGAGTAGGCAACAAAGCCGTTGAATTCCACATTGTAGTGGTAGAACCGAGTACAGGATTTAATGAAGATGCATCTCCAGGAATCCAAGTGTTTCCACTAGAGTAAATCATGTTGAGTTTTGGTGAATTTGAATTTCCAGGATATTCTGTAGTGCGAAAATAGACGTTAGAAGTAGTAGGATCAGCAGTATCACGGAACAGTAAACTAACTCTATCATCGCCTCGAACTCTAGCTTGCTGTACTGCCTCTGTAATATTCCATGAATACCACCCAGATGTTGCGTTAACAACTGTAGTGCTTATTGGAGACATAGTACTGTCTAGATAACCAGATTGTGTAGACCATGGCGTATTCGAACTTGCATTATTCCAAGTTGCTGATTCGTCCCACTCATCAAACACGTTGTAAACCGCTATCTGATGATTACCTGAGGTCGTACCCTGCTTGTATAAATCAATACTTGCTTCAGATGACATCCAAGGCTCAGGAAGAGGAATCTGACTTAAATCGACATTTACAAGTCCAAATCCACTGTTATGTCCTACATACATAATCTGCCCTTGTCCTAAATTGGAATTAGGACCCATTGCAGAATAAATCCAAGTGTCCTCCACTAAATCATACAAATTGTATTCTGAATGAGCCATTCCAGTCTGAGCAGTGAGAGATTCATGAGTTGAGTCAACAGTACTAGTCAAATCATTAGGAACTCCGAATGAAGAATAAATGGAGTTTGGACCCAACATATCATCATAAACAGATTGTAATTGCCATTCACATGTCAAATCCTGTGCTAAAGAAATAGATGATGAGAATGTGAAACTAGGCGCAGTAAGATCAAAACCACTATCAAAACGAGAATCATATTCGTATTGAAGAGAATATGTAATTCCGAAGCTATTTTGTCCCCTACAAACCATATTGAGAATCCAATCCCATGATGAATTCCATCCAGTAGGAGTCAACCACTCTAGAGTTGGAGAAGTATCTGGTTCTAACATGATCCCGCTTGTACTCCAAACTAATTGTCCATTAGAAGGCACATCTGGAGTACCAGTTGCGTTTGGAACAGATGCTGAACCATTGCGGTATTGAATCGTAAGATAGGGGCGATCTGTTGCAACACTTGAGTCAACACTACTGATAGTGATACCATTCCATGAACTTGTGTAACTATCCTGAGCCGCTGTCAGCGAAAGGTAGAGGTAATCATCCCCTCTATTTTCGGCCAATTGCATAATTCGAGTGATATTTATGCTATTAGGGCCAGAGGTAGTGACTTGTTTACTCACACCGTCATCGATAGTCATGTTTCCATTTCCAAATGTATGTGGTGTAGACCAGTTTGTACTTCCATCCATGGTTCTTCCAGTAACTGATTCATTGAACTCATCAACTGCAGCTGCATAAACTCGAACACCTGAACCGTGACCACTAATGACATTGAAGTGTAACTCAGTTCCAACTATTCTGATATCATTAGGGCGAGGGAGGGTTAAGTTCTCATTAATTGGTATCTTGAATAATGCAGCACGATCATTACTGAAATTACCATTAATATTGAAATTTCCACTTCCAATGTCTGGAGGAGCGAACAAGGTTAAACTCGTGGATGATGCATATGAGGTATTCTCATTTGCCGATCTTTCATCGATATATGTATCAAAGAATTCCGGCCAATGATCTTCAGGTACGAATCCATTGTGGTGCATCTCAACTTCTGAAGTATTGGAATCGAGCATCAAACTCATGACCTCTGGAATCACATAGGAAGAAGTAGCACTCCAATTTCCAACTTGTCCAGAAGAACTGATTCCTCGCATTCTCCAATAATATCGTTCTCCTTCTGTCAAATCAGATGAAGGTGTAAATGTTCCATTTGTCAAATCAAATGCAGATGTATCGACCCATGATTGAAATGTCTCGAGATTGGAAGAAGACATTGATAAATCTTGATCGATTTGTATTTCTACTGCATTTGTATTCTGGAGAGGAGTAGTCCATGAATGCTCAGGACGAAGTATTCCGTTCATCATTAAATCATCAGAAATCAGCCATTCATCTCCTGTAGGGTCCAAACCTATTGGGAGATCTGGAGATGAATCATCTCCAATTCCATAGGTAATTACAATCTCAGGACCAGTTGAACCCGTTTCAGAATCCTGGAAAGATGCAGAGGTACCACTAGAGGAGGTCATAATTACACTAAGTGGTGTACCCCATCTATTCGCAGATTGAGCTGCTGAAGTGATATTCCATTCAAACCAATCATCTCCAGTTGTACTAATTGTTTGTGAATCCAATAATGAAATTCTATCTATGCCACTGGCACCAGAACTGGCCCAAGATCTCGTTCCATCCCGGGTGTCCCATGTGGCACCTGTTTCATTCCAATCAGAAGTTCCTGAATAGACGTTTACCGGTACATTAGAAAAAGTTGTAAATTGCCAAGCATATGTTCTCAAAACAGCACTCTGGATAGCCATTCCTTCTGGA
Source organism: Euryarchaeota archaeon UBA39 (assembly GCA_002503045.1). Classification (GTDB taxonomy): domain Archaea; phylum Thermoplasmatota; class Poseidoniia; order Poseidoniales; family Thalassarchaeaceae; genus MGIIb-N2. The sequence continues at coordinate 29,092 of DAQW01000040.1, forward strand.
AGAATTAACCCTGCCATATCACACTTAAACAATGCAACTTCAGTACTTGAAATTACAATATAGGAATCATCATTATTTGTAGATGTACTAGATGAGTCAAGATATGTATCTTCACATTCGGGAACAGCCAGAACTTGACTGGACGAAGCAGAAGCATTGCCATCGGCTAATCTAATCTGATGATCATTCCCCGAAAGATATGTTGAATTTAGGTTGGGAAGATACATCATTGAATCGCTAGAATAACTTCTATCACCGTCTTCGATGAACGAAATTCTCCACCAAATATGGTCACCGATTCCGAAGCCCCAATTAGTGGGGAATGTGAAGGTTCCTGCACCAAGGTCAAAACCTGAATCAGTACGACTATCAGCAGAACGAGTGATTGTGGTCCTGAAATCTTCATCTCCTGAAGCACTAATAATGACATCTTGACCAGAATGCCCAGTTGTATTCCAACTCACTTCAATAGTATCGCTACTAGTTAGATTTGCACCACTAATGGACCATGAACCAGAACGATCACGTGGAGTAATATCGATAGGAGATGAGGGAAGAATATCATCTCCCCAATCATAACCAATTGAGAGTGTTGGGTTATAGGTAAATGCTTCTTCACTAGAACCAATTTCAACATGAGCACCATTAGGCCCATATCCTTGTACAACTAGATTAATCGGTTCAACCGAATTTGCAAGCAACCTATCACGAAAAATCGGAGCTAAATCAAAAATCAATTGAGGAGAACTTTGATCCCCATCTAATGCACCAAAACTTGTTCCCGCCAAATCTGAACCTCCGTTTGTCCATGTAGTTCCAGCACCATTTGATGTCCAATTAGCACCATGTTGTGTCCATTCATCATCTGAAATTTCTGAGACTGAAATGATGGGACTTTGGTCTCTATCGGTTCGCCTTAGCCAGAGATCAGCCTCATGTATAGATGCGTTTTCATGAAGTCCTATATCTGCAATATTTATCCTTAAAAGCATCACACTTGTCCCTACTCCTGTAGTATTTGAATGTCCAACAATTAGATTATTTTCTGAGCCTCCATTAAAACTAGTATTTCCTGAGGTTACATAAGTGTCTTCAATTGTCCCTCCATACCCCATACTATTGTTTCTAACTGAGAAATATTGAACCCCAGTGCTAGGATCAGGGTAAATAGAGTGATCAGGAAGAAGGAATTTCACTGAAACCCAATCAGAAAGAATACTTTGAGATGTAGATGAACGAATCCTAGCAAAATAATCAGACCCTGCTGAAAGATTCGTCGATGGCGTATCAAAACTACCTATTGTTGAATTAGTAAAAGTAAATTGATTGGTATCTGACCATGAATCCCAAATCCAATCTCCATCGTGAATTCCACGAAAACCACTTTCATTGGAAATCTGGACTTCTATATTAGAACCATTAAGATCTGCCCAAGTTACAGTAGGAGTTGTATCTGCTGTTAATGCAAGTGTATCGTTTAATGTCAACGCTTCCCCATTCTGAGGAGATGTGATATTCACAGAACCTTCAGAAGTAGAACCGATTGCAGCATAATCAATTCTCAAGTTTGGCCTGAACGATGTTGTAGTTGACTCCATAGTATCACAATTTACTGGCACGCCTAAAGCACTCACAACAAAGGAAATCTGAGTTGAACCTGAACGTAATGAACTTTGTACCAACGATGTTACGTTGATAGCAGTTGAAACTGATGTGCTGCTAGAAATGTAAGGTGGTTCCCATACACCTCTATCCTGAGTGCCATCTGCACCTGGAACTGACCAATTTACACCGGTTGATGCTAAATTCCAAGTCGATTGAGAAAGATCATGAGATGCATCAAGAGTTGCAGCATAGAACATTGTCCTACCAGAGCCAAACATTGTCATTTGATTGCACCGCAATACCAAATTGGCTGAAGTAACACGAAAACTAGCGGGTAGAGGATTTCCACTAGTATCACTAATATTGAAATCAAACAATCCACGACTATCAATCGAATCAGAAGAAAACATTAGAATTGATTGTTGAGTTGAATAACCATTATTTGGAGCAGAAATATTGATTGAAGTATCAGCAGTAGCTGCATTGTTTGAAGTAATGTATGATGGAGATACGTCTTCCGAAAGTTCATCGAAACTACCGATGGATGAAGACCAAGACATCAACAAAAGTAGAAGGACAATTGACAATGGAACAAAGAGGTTTTTGCGGGAAACGGAGTTCGCTATCGCTGCGGTCATGCATGTCCGATACTCTATGACCCATAAGGGATTTGCGACTCAGACCATGCGTAGCATGGTCGAGAATGAGGAGTTTTTCACAGTGCGAACGTTGATGGACAATAACCTTCGACAGAGATGCGAGAACATGAGCGAACTATGGGTTGAACGACACCGGCCGCAGTCTGTTTCAGAGATGAGGGGGCAACGTGCAGTCGTCGATCGGTTAGCAGGTTATAGTGAGCGTAGGACCTTTCCTCACTTGCTATTTGCAGGCCCCCCGGGGACTGGAAAAACAACTGCTGCGTTAGCACTTGCTAGAGATGTTTTCCAAGAAACAGTGAGGCAGAATCTACTAGAAATGAATGCTTCTGATGAGCGTGGACTAGATTCGATTCGTAATAAAGTCAAACAATTTGCTAGAACTGCTCCTTTGGGAGGAGCGACTTTCAAAGTGATTTTCCTAGATGAAGCAGATGCTCTAACTAATGATGCTCAAGGAGCATTACGTCGAATAATGGAACAATATGCTGAAACATGTAGATTCATTCTTTCTTGCAACTATTCATCGAAAATTATCGAGCCGATTCAAAGTAGATGTGCCGTATTCAGATTCCGCCCACTAGAGGATGATCAAATGAGAATGCAAATCAATCAAGTAGCAAATTCTGAGAATGTAGAATTAGATTCAGATGCTGCAGATGCAATCATCCACATCAGTTTAGGTGATCTTCGAAAAGCAATTACTGCCCTACAAGTTGCAGCAGGAATGAGTGAAAAAATAACTCGGTCGTTGGTCTATGAAACAAGTGCGACTGCCCCTCCAGAAGTACTCCAAGGATATCTCTTAGCATGCAAAGAAGATGGTTTTCAACCTGCTAGAAGAAGACTAAGACAAATACTCGACGAATTCGGTCTTGCTGGGACTGATTTAGTCAATCAATTACACCGTGAACTCGGAGTCTCTTCTTTCCTTACTGAAGAAATTAAATTAGAATTAACCGAATGGATGGCTGAAATAGACCATCGACTAGTTCAAGGAGGAGGAGAGCACCTACAACTTGATGCGATGACAGCTAGGATTTGCTCATTATTGAATTAAAATTAGTCATTAATTATCTTAATCGTATACTGGCCATTAGTTCCTGAAAGATCCCAGGGGTCGCCAGCCTGACTCACTGAGTATGATAGAGAATAAGTTCCTGATTCCAACGACCCAATCTCTATTGCCACTCCTACATCTTCATCCCTGATTGGCAACGGATCAGACACCAAGGACATGGTTGAGGAATTTAACGATTGTAAAGTAAGGAAATCATCTGAAGCATTTGAACCAATAGCATTGAAAGTTGTTTCAAGTAGAATCTCTTCAGACCTTACCATTGAGACATTAATCGAACAAGATTCAAGATTGATATTGTCTCTAACTCCCAAAACTAACCACATATCTCCTTCAGTGGCAGCTCCATCAATTGTAATTTCAATTGTGGTACCAGACCTTATGAAATTGTTACTAAGATTTTGAGCTTCAGAGCCATCGTCAAACAATATAGACGCATCTGTAATTTCAGGGGGGCTAATATCTGCCAATGGAGGATTAACTAATAGAATGCTAATTGATAACCAAGTAAAAATCCAAAGCATTCCAGAACGAAACCAATTTCCACCCGTATACAAATCAGAAAATTCCGATGGAATAACTAGGCGATGTAAACTAGGTAATGCAAATACAAAACTCAATGGAAGAAGCCAAAGAATTGGACTAGGGCCATCTGTATTTGGCATAACAAAATATCTCATTATGAAAGCCAATGATACTGAACCGATAATGACCAACCACATAGAATAGGTATCTGCGACTTCTTTTTTCTTAAACTCAGACGGATCGAATGGTTCTAACCCAACTGAACCGCCTGCACGACGTGGTTTTGACCCATCCGATTGTCGTTTTGCCTTCCTCCCATCCATAGCCGCAGAACGAAGGGCAGTGTCGATATCTACCATGGGACCGTTCCAAACGGGGGCTCGACCCCACATGAACGTTGGCAGGCGAGTGAAACGCTCATATCATACTCTTTGGTGGACAAGGTATCGCCGGGGTGGCTTAGTTGGTAGAGCGTCGGACTCATAGGGTAGGTGGACTGCAAAGTCTGCGCAAACGATGAGGCGCATCTGAGAAATCCGAAGGTCGCGGGTTCAAGTCCCGCTCCCGGCACCACAAACCATTGCAGAATGGTTTCTACAGAAATTTTCATCCGTTCAGTTGATGGTCTTTCTTACCACCTGATGCTCCATGGACATACCTGAAGCCGGCTCCAAGGTTCGAATTATCGTCGAATCTAGAACAGGTAAGCAAACTCACTTGGGGGTAATTATTAGCCCTGCTGGAGAGGGATTATTGACGATAAAACTCCAAAATGGATACAACCTTTCCCATCCTTTGAATCGAATTGATTCGATTGAATTAATAGAGGCACGAAAAGAAAAAACAAGTAAGATTATTTCGAGCACAGAACATATTGTGGACCCAGATCTACCTCGTGTAATTTTACTCCATACTGGAGGCACCATAGCTAGTAAGGTTGACTATGAAACCGGAGCAGTAGTTGCAAGATTCGAGCCCGATGAAATCTTAGATTCTGTTCCAGAATTAAGGCCAATTGCCCAAATTGAAGCAGTCCTAATTGGAAATATGTTCTCCGACGATATCCGGCCAAGACATTGGAATCAAATGATACAAGAAACTGAAGCGGCTTTTGAGAAAGGGGCTGCTGGAGTAGTAATTACTCATGGAACAGACACAATGGGGATTAGTTCAGCGGCACTTGCATTTGCTTGGTCTGCTGAAGGAAAGAGACCCCCGGGGCCAATTGTATTCACAGGTTCTCAACGATCTTCAGATAGAGGATCTTCGGATGCTAAGGAGAATCTTATTGCTGCAGTTCACCTTGCAGCCCATGGCCCAATTCCATCGGGCAATGGAGATTCAACAATGATAGTCATGCATGAAAGTTCGTCAGATGGAGTACTCAGCATACTTCCTGGAATCTCATCACGAAAAATGCATTCTTCCACAAGAGGGGCATTCCAATCCATTGACATTGAGCCGTTGGGACGGATTCGTATAGAGGGCAGCGAATGTACAATCGAAATGGGAAAAAATACCATTGAACAACGTCCAATTGGTAAACCAATTCTGTTTGACGAAAACATCAATATTGCTGAAATAATTGCGGGACCACATTTACGTGCAGAGCACATTACAGCCCTAGTGTCCACCAAACCTCATGCATTACATATCCATGGAACTGGACTGGGTCACCTGCCAATAGCTGATCCAAATGGAGATAGTCCGGAAAACCCTGCAGTTCGAGAAAGTCTTGAAAAATACATTGACGGAGGAGGGATTGTAGTCATGTCAACTCAAACAATTCATGGACCTGTCCATTTAGATGTGTATTCTAAAGG
>DAQW01000015.1:0-5436 GCA_002503045.1 Euryarchaeota archaeon UBA39
TGGTTCAAATGACATTCGGCCTGCTAAAACACATACATTATGTCCATGTCGATATAAGAAATCAGCAATTTCCCAACCGGTTCTCCCTGTGGAACGATTAGAAATTGTTCGAACATCATCTATCGGAGCTTCTGTTCCTCCAATCATTACTAAGACGTTTCGAGACTTTTCGTCATGGTTGATTACGTGAGATAAGCGCCTAACAATATCTTCAGGACTAGGTTGCTTTCTACGGCCCTCTTCTGATTCAGAAATTAATATTGAACATCCTCTGGACTTGATTCGATTGAGAAGATCCATTGTTACAGGGTCATCAAACAAATCATCATGCATCGATGGGACAACAAGAATTGGGGTACCATTCCCAGTACCTGCTGCTAAGGCCATAGATAAAGGAGAATCCATAACACCATTCGCATGCTTGGAAAGTGTATTTCGAGTTGCTGGAGCGACTAAAATCGCATCAAATCCCTCCAATTGAGGCATCTCACCTGACCATTCAACATCTACATTAGTTTGAGTTGCCCACCTTACTGCAAGTGGAGTAATCACCTTTGTCGCAGCATCTGTCATTATTACATGGATTTCTGCACCATGTCTACGAAGTTCTCTACCTAAGCGGACACTTTCGACGGCTGCAATCCCCCCAGTTATTCCTAGCAGTATCCTTTTTCCATCCAATGATGAGCCATGATTTACTACATCCACATCCCTTGGCATGAATGTACGAGTAGGTCGTACCCCAATAGGTCATCGATGAAATAGGATGATGATGGAGAACCATTTCCGGACTTCATGGAAGGATTATCGGGAGTGGAGCAAGGACTCAAACAATCGCACAAACATCAAGCGATTTTTCTTGTTCTAAATGGCCTAACTGCCGCTTGGATCATAGGCAGTTTAGGAGATTTCCTCGTTGGCCCTGCATTTGCAATTGCAGGGATTCAAGCAATCTGTGCATTTCGATTTACTAGACGAGGCAGCATAATTGGAATTCGAGCGGGGCAAGTTGGATACCTTGTTTCATCTGTGATTTTAGGACTCATGGGATTCATTTGGGTAATGAATGGAATCATGTTGGATGCAATTTTGGTTTTTATCCTAGGCGGATTGGGAATAGTTCGAATTCAAAGACTTGAGAACCCTGAATACAAAGAGTGGTATTCAGGTGGAGCCGCAGCATTGGCACATCTACGCTATACAACCGAAAATGAAGTATTGGCATCATGCCCATCTTGTGGAAGCCTACTAGGGATAGTATTGGAAAAATTAGAACCGACTGATAGATGCCCTCATTGCAACAACGCTTTGGTGCCTTCAGCGGATTTAGAATCCGAGTGATTCTTAGCGAGATGCAAGAGTCAAAGAAGACCACATGTCAGTAGGTACTTCCATGGATAATCTCAATCCACCAAGAGCTCCCAACATTACAGGGTCATCAACAACATGAACGGTACAATCTCCGATATCAGCAAGTTTGTCCTCAATCATGATATTTAGACCAGTGATTCCAGAACCCCCGCCTGCTAAAATCATGTTACTTCTGAATTCATTATGGAACTCAGGATTACTTGATGCAACCAACTTCTTTACATTCGCGACAATAGGGTCAACAATTGATTCACATGCAGTCTGAATGCAATCGGTAATATCCAATGCCATTGCCTTGCCTTCAATGCTGAAGTCTACAACAACAGGTTGATCGGGCATTGCAGTCCGTACAAACGAAAACTGTTGCTTCCAACGTCGAGCCATATCCTTGGTAATCTGGGCGCCAGAATATTTCTTCTGAACTGCTTCAATAAGTGCCTTATCGATATGGTCGCCAGCGAAACTTGTATGCATCTGGTCATCAGGACCAGGTATGGTTCCATAGACTCTAGCGATATCACAGGTCCCAGCACCAATATCGATAACAATGGTATGGCCAATCATATCCAATGCATAAGCGACAGCAAAGGGTTCAGAGATAATCATTGCAGCATTGACGCTACCAGATGCAGCATCAAAAATTGCTGTTTGATCAGTAAATGATGCTTCAGCAGGGGCACCAATTACTGCAACCACATTATCGTACTCTTCAGGATCCGCCAGTGAAATGAGATGATTGATAAAATGAGCAATGAACTTCTTGTCTTCAGCGGTGTCCTTGATTACACCATGCTCCAATGGCCTGTAGAGGTTTAGAGCAAGACGGTTCTTCAGCGCCTCTTCTCCAAAAAGAACATCTTTGCCCAACATGTTCCTAGCAATGGGATCTTTTGGAGTCCCTACAACAGTGAGAACTTCTTCCTCATGTCCTGCGCTCGAAGTCAAAACGGAACGGAAAGTTCCGAGGTCTATTCCAATGTATAAGTCGTTGTCACCAGCCATGTCAATCCAGCCTGTGGCACGTGGTGTATGATTCGGTATATGAAGTCCACGACAGAAACAAATTAAGAAAAATCAAGATTAGACCCAATTTTGGCATGGTTCACACCACCATCCACCATGTTCAGGATAGTAAGGAGTCATTCCGTGGCATGCTGGACATTCCTTGACAACACCTTCGCCAAATCTATTGATAATCAATTGCAAATGTTGTTCATCGGATATTCCCAAATTGGATCTCATAATCCACAACAATTCATCTTCTGAAGGGGTAATTACTCCATCATCCACTACCAATCCAAGCATTTCACGATAATCTTCAATTGTCATCATTGCATCTACATCAATTACTCTTCCATCACGTTCCAACAACATATTTTTTCCACCTGGATCGTCAACGAATATTACAACGCTAGTTGACTGGATTGAAGAGTCACGTGGTTCAATTACAATCGAATCATCTGTGGATTCAGCATGAACTATAGTTGAACGGCGATTAATTATTGATGCAATATTTCGACATGTATCTGTAATCGTACGACCTACTCTCCAACCTCTATCATCTGTAGCATCCATTGAATAGAATTCTGTATCTCTACCTGGATACTCAACTCGAATCTCTTCACCTCCATCAAAATCATTACCTAAAACAGAAATCACGGCCAACTCTGTAGCTACAATATTATCATCATCGTCAAAAGAAATCATTAGTGGTTTTCTTTCTTCTTCAGCAGCATTGAAATGGCCTGCCATCCCATCCATCCATCGATTCTGTAAACGACCGAGGGTAGCTTCTTGCTCCTTTGATATATCAGAATCTAAACCTAGAACGCCTCTAAGACTACCGTTTTGTAATTCTTGTTTGAATTCATCCACTTTCTTAGACTCGTCATGAATACTTGTTCTAACTGGACCAGAAGATCTTGCATTAGGATCTGGCCACTCATATTGACATCGAACACATCGTAAATATCCAGTAATAGAAGACGGTTGAGCTTCACCTCCACATCTAGCACAATCTCCGTCCTCGTGAACTTCGAGATTCTTTTTCGCTTCGTCACGCCCGCCACGGTTGAACATGGCACTCGACAGGACGCTGGTCAAATAGGGGTTGCGACTGTCAAACTCTCTCTATAACGGTAGCAATGCCCATCCCGCCACCGATACACATTGTAGCAAGGCCGAAGCGGCCACTGGTTCTTTGCAATAAACTAGCAGTCTTTCCAACAATCCTCGCTCCAGAAGCCCCCAAAGGGTGACCTATTGCAATCGCGCCACCATCGATATTGATTTTTTCCATAGGTAGGTTTAATTCATCTATACATGCAAGTGATTGGCTAGAAAATGCTTCATTCAATTCAATAATATCCAAATCATCTACTGTAAGTCCAGCCCTTTCCAATGCTAGTTTCGTTGAGGGGATAGGCCCGAGTCCCATTTCATCAGGATGTACTCCAGAGACTCCTGCAGATACTATTCTTGCCATTGGAGATAAATCATGTTCATCTACAGCTTTTTGCGATGCGATTAAGCAAAATGATGCCCCATCAGTAAGAGGTGAACTAGTTGCAGCAGTTACAACACCATCTTCGATAAATGCGGGCTTTAATCCAGCCATTGATTCCAAAGATGATTCTCTCATGCAACCATCATGTTCATGGCTTATTTCCTCCTTATTCATTGGTGATATAATCGATTCTACTTCTTCCATAAAATAGCCTTTGGATTTAGCAATTAGTGCTTTTTTATGACTATGTAAAGCGAATTCTTCTTGCCTTTTCCGAGATATATTATATCTTGAAGCAACATTTTCAGCAGTAATACCCATTGAGATATAGGCATCAGGCATTAATTCTTCAAGATGTGGCGATGGAGATCTATTGAACCCACCACGTTGAATTCGACTCATTGATTCAACACCACCGCAAAGGAACAGATCCCCCCATTCTCGTGCAATCATTCCAGCAGCGGTGTGCATGACTTGCATTGAAGAGCCACAAAGGCGATTGGTGGTCATACCAGGGAGATTAGGGGGGCCGTTTAGGTAGTGTGTTACAATCCTACCAATGTTCAAACCCTGTTCTCCCTCGGGATACGCACATCCGATCAACACATCATCTAATTCCGAGGGATTAATGTCCAATCTTTGAATCAATGATTTTGCGATTTGGCCCGCCATATCATCCGGCCTAATATCTTTCAAATAACCTCGATGAGCGCGTGTGAAAGGTGAACGGACATAGCCACAGATATACGCGTCCATGTAATCTCGTACGGCCGATAATGCATGAATGTGCCGAGAAATTTCACTCAAACTACCCAATCGCCTTATGAACGGCCGGATATTCGAAGAGTTTGATAGCAATGATACGCGAATGTAATCTACATGGATATTTCTCCGATGATCAACTGTGCCCCGCATGTAATTCAGAAGGTAAATTCATCATGCGAACTGGCGAAAGAGAGACAATTGGAAGACGTTTGGCGAGAGTTTGTCGGCACGATCCAGGTAGATATAATCTAGAGATGGATTTGAACGGATGGGTAGACATTAGAGAATTAGTAGATGCCCTAAGGGAAAAGGAAAGTCGACGATTCGGAAGATGGTTGCGACCTCATCATGTAAAGGCAGTTGTAGAATGTGATGCTAAGGGTAGATACGAAGTTAGAGGAAATACAGTTCGTGCAACTTATGGACATACTGTAGAAATAGAATTGGATTTACCAACTGATGATATCCCATCGGCTTTATTCTATCCTTGCTCTACAGAGGATTTGGAAATAATCATGGATATTGGAATCCTACCCGGAAATAGAAGTCACGTACATCTTTCACGAACTGTTGCCAAGGCCGCTGAAGCAGGTAGACTAGGGGGACAACAATTGAAGCGTCCAGTTATTCTAGAAATTGATACAGCTCAAATGACTGCAACAGGAGACACAGTATGGAAGGCAGGAACTGCAGTATATCTTGCAGAAAAGGTTGAACCACAGTTTCTAGATCGTGTTGAAGAAGAGGATGGTCGCTTAGCACCACTAATCGAAAAATGGGAAGAAGAAGAAGAA